>JAHIQV010000495.1 GCA_018903185.1 Gammaproteobacteria bacterium
GCTTGGGCACGTACATGCGTGTTTCCAGCGGCATGTCGATGTCGGTGTAGCCGGTGGGCCGGCCCTCGCGCTGGTTGCGCGTGATGGCGCGGTTGACGTTGCCCTGGCCCCAGTTGTAGGCGGCCAGCGCGAGGTGCCAGTCGCCAAAGCGGCGGTGCAATTGCTCCAGGTAGTCGAGTGCGGCGCGGGTGGAGGCCAGTACGTCTCGGCGGTCATCGCGGAATGCGTTTTGCTTCAGGTCGAACGACTGACCGGTGGCGGGCATGAACTGCCACATGCCGGCCGCGCGAGCGCTGGACACGGCCTGCGGGTTGAACGCGCTCTCGATGAAGGGCAGCAGTGCCAGCTCCATCGGCAGGTTGCGGCGTTCGACTTCTTCGACGATGTGGAACAGGTAGCGGTTCGACCGCTCGGTCATGCGCTGCATGTAGTCGGGACGGCTGGCATACCACTGCTCGCGGTCGCGGACCAGATCGTTCTGCAGATCCGCCATGGCAAAGCCGCGGCGGATGCGTTCCCAGATGTCTTCCGGCGCAGAAAGCGTCACGACCGGTGGCAAGCTGGCCTGTTCGGAGACGATGGCGCTCAGCGGTGGGTGGGCTGCCTGGGGCACGCCGGGTGCCGTGGACCGGGTCTCACCCGGGGAGGCGGTGGTGGTCTGGCGCGGCGCTGACACACCGGCACAACCGGCCATCAGCAGGGTCAGGCCCAAGGCCCAGAACAGACCACCCGGACGGACGCGCGACGGCGTCACTGGCTGATGGTTACAGAGGGGGTCACGGGGCGGAGGCAGAACGGTCTGGGCTGAGGCGAGTGTCATTTGAAGTTGTTTTTCCATTCCCTGAGCGTGGCCAGCACGCTCACGGCATCGGAGACTGCGCCAGGTGCATGTGCGCCGGCCGCATCGGCGACCGCGGGCACATGGGTGCGCAGGAAGGGGTTGATCTGCTTTTCCAGCGTGATGGAGCTGGGCAGCGTGGGAAGGTTCCCGGCGCGCAGTTGGGAGCAATGGGCAGCGTGCTGCGCGAGTTCGGCATTGCCGGGCTCGACGGCCAGGGCAAAACGCAGGTTGGACAGGGTGTATTCGTGCGTGCAGCAGACCCGGGTGGCGCCGGGCAGCTGGGCCAGGCGGGTCAGTGAGTCCAGCATCTGCGCCGGTGTGCCCTCGAACAGCCGGCCACAGCCGGCCGAAAACAGGGTGTCGCCGCAGAAGAGCAGGGGCTTGCCATCCACGTCGGGGCAGAAATAGGCGATGTGTCCCGCGGTGTGGCCCGGCACCTCGATCACCGTCCAGTCAAGGTCCAGCGCACTCACGGTATCGGTGGCACCGACGCGCAGCAGGGGCTCGGGCATGGGTTCGCTTGCGGGGCCGATGACGCGTGCACCGGTGGCCTCGCGCAGCGCAGCCACGCCGCCGGTGTGGTCGGCGTGGTGGTGGGTGATCAGGATGGTTTCGAGGGTGAGCCGGTGCTCGGCCAGCCAGGCCAGCACCCCGACGGACTCGCCGGGATCGACAACCAGCGCCCGCTGCCCGTCGTGCAACACCCAGATGTAGTTGTCGCTGAACGCGGGTAGGGGAAAAAGTGTCATGCGCGGAGCCCGGTGTGAATGCGGGGTTGGCGTGTAGAGTACGCGGAAAAGCCGGGTTTGGGGGTGCCGGACTTGCGCCGGCTCCGTCTTTTCATCTCACACCATGTATCCGCCCATTATAAGTTTGACCGACTGGTTTCAGACCGCTCCCGGGCGCTACTTGCTGGACTGGGAGCAGCGGCAGTTTGACCTGGCCGTGAGCGATCTGTTTGGTTACAACGCGCTGCAGCTGGGACTGCCCGAGCTGCGTGCCCTCGACGCGAACCGCATGCCGCACCGCTGGCTGGCCTTGCCCGAAGAGATGCTCGTTGCTCCGCTGGACGAGCGGCTGTTCACCGGGGAGGGCGGACGCACGGTGGACCTGGATGCTCCGCAGTCCCCATCCGGGGACCGTGGCGACCGGGTCTCGACCTGGCCGGCCCCGGGCGAGTCGCCGCGGGTGGCGCTGGTGACCAACGCGGCTGCGCTGCCGTTTCCGCCAGCGAGTCTGGACCTGGTGGTGCTGCCGCACACGCTGGAGCTCAGCGCCGACCCCCACCATGTGTTGCGCGAGGTGGAGCGCGTGCTCGTGCCCGAGGGCCGGGTGGTGATCTCGGGCTTCAATCCGGCCAGTCTCTGGGGCCTGCGCCAGGGGCGCGCCCGCCTGGCGGGGCGGCTGGGTTTGCATGGGCTGGGTTTGTCAAGCCTGTACCTGCCCGAGGCCGGTGAATTCATCGGCCCGCGCCGGTTGCGCGACTGGCTGCGGCTGCTGAGTTTTGAAGTAGAGTCGGAGCGCTTTGGCTGCTACCGGCCGGCGGTGAGGACCGAAAAGTGGCTCAACCACAGCGCCTGGATGGACCGGGCCGGCCCACGCTGGTGGCCGATCTTCGGCGCGGTCTATTTTCAGGTGGCGGTCAAGCGTGTGCAGGGTGTGCGCCTGCTCGGCCCGGCGTGGAAGCCGCGGCGGGCTGTGGCTGCGGCGCCCGTGTCGGTGGCCAACCGGCATTGATGTGAAACACCCCCCGCGCCGCTTCGCGTCACCCCCCTCCAGGGGGGCGGCACTGGCCGTCTGGCAAAGCCAGCCCGGCGGTGCCCCTGGGGTGGCGCTGTTTTGTTTTTCTGGAGAAGCTGATTTGAATCACGTGGTGATCTACACCGATGGCGCCTGCAAGGGCAACCCGGGCCCGGGCGGCTGGGGCGTTTACCTCAAGGCCGGCGGCCACGAAAAAGAGCTCTGGGGTGGCGAACGCGAAACCACCAACAACCGGATGGAACTCACGGCCGTGATCGAAGCACTGACCGCGCTCAAGCGCCCCTGCAAGGTGTCGCTCTACCTGGACAGCGAATACGTCCGCAAAGGCATCACCGAGTGGATCCATGGCTGGAAGACCAAGGGCTGGAAGACGGCGGCCAGACAGCCGGTCAAGAATGCCGACCTCTGGCAGAAGCTCGATGCCCTCGTGCATGGCGGGGTGCACCAGATCGAATGGCACTGGGTCAAAGGTCATGCGGGCGACCCCGGCAATGAAAAGGCCGATGCACTGGCCAACCGGGGCGTGCCGGGCTGATGGGTTGGTATGGCGTGTCGCCGGCTGGCCGGGCGATTGAACTTATGCGCTCGTGGGTGTCTATGCACTGATACATTGCAAAATGTTGTGACACTTGGCGCTATCCCCCTGCACCTGATCGAAACATGGCAAAAAAGACCCTTTATGTGGTGATCGCCGCGGCCGGCCTCGGGCTGGCCTCGGCGGGTGCCTGGTGGCTCCAGAACCGTTCTCCCAACCAGGTGACCGCT
Source organism: Gammaproteobacteria bacterium (assembly GCA_018903185.1). GTDB lineage: Bacteria > Pseudomonadota > Gammaproteobacteria > Burkholderiales > Burkholderiaceae_C > Hydrogenophaga. Next base: position 3,368 of record JAHIQV010000495.1, read on the forward strand.
GAGGGTGGCACCCCGGGGGGCAGCGCCACTGCTTCCGCAGGACGACCGGCTGCCGGCACGCCCGGTGTCGAGGTGGCGCAGGTCAAATCACTCTCTTTGCGGGACGACGCTCAGGCTGTGGGCACCCTGCGCTCGCGCCAGAGCGTCACGCTGCGGCCCGAGGTCAGCGGCCGCATCTCTCAGATCGCCTTTGCCGACGGCGCCCGGGTCAGGCGTGGCCAGTTGCTGGTGCAGCTGGACGACGTGTTGCAGAGGGCAGAACTCAGCCAGGCGCAGGCCCAGCTCTCCATCGCGCGCGCCAACCTCAAGCGCAACGAAGAACTGGTGGCGCAGGCATTTGTGGCCCAGCGCGTGCTGGACGAAAGCCGCGCGGCGCTGCAGGTGGCCGAAGCGCAGGTGGCGCTGGCGCAGGCGCGCCTCTCGCGCATGCGCCTCACCGCGCCGTTCGACGGCACCGTGGGGCTGCGCGTGGTTCACCTGGGCGACTACGTCAAGGACGGCGCGGACCTCGTGAACCTGGAAGACACCTCGCAGCTCACGGTGGACTTCCGTCTGCCCGAGCGCTTCCAGACCCGCATCGCCGCCGGCCAGGCGGTGGAGGTGGAACTGGACGCATTGCCCGGCAAACGCTTCAGCGCGAAGGTGCAGGCGGTTGATCCGCTGCTGGACGCCAACGGCCGTTCGATCGCCGTGCGCGCCGTGCTGCCGCCCGCGCCCGGGGGCGAGTTGCGCCCCGGCATGTTCGCCCGCGTGACCACCGTGTTCTCCACCAACGCCGCTGCGCTGGTGGTGCCCGAAGAAGCCATCGTGCCGCAGGCGGGCAAACAGTTTGTTTTCCGGTTGCTGAAAGAAGGCGAGGGCGACGGCGCCAAGCTGGTGTCGCGCCGCACCGAGGTGCAGCTCGGCGTGCGCCGGGGCGCACAGGTGCAGATCACGCAAGGCGTGGCCGAGGGCGACACCGTGGTGGTGGCGGGCCAGCAGCGCCTGCAGAAAGATGGCACGGCCGTGCGCGTGGTGGACATGAGCCGTCCCCCAGGCGCCCCGGTCCCCGGACCCCAGGGCGCACCCGCTGGCACCCCGCCGGCGAGTGGCGGCTGATCCCGCAGGAGGCGCACCATGCAACTGCCTGAAGTCGCGATCCGCCGGCCCGTTTTTGCCAGCGTGCTGTCGATGTTGATCCTGCTCGTCGGGCTGGTGGCCTTCAGCGGCCTCACGGTGCGCGAGTACCCCAAGATCGACGAGCCCACCGTCACGGTGAGCACCACCTTCACCGGCGCTTCCAGCGAGGTGGTGGAGTCGCAGGTCAGCAAACCGCTGGAAGATTCCATCGCCGGCATCGAAGGCGTGGACGTGATCACCTCCATCAGCCGGCAGGAACGCAGCCAGATCACGGTGCGCTTCAACCTGGCGCGCGACCCCGACTCGGCCGCCGCCGACGTGCGCGACAAGGTCAGCCGGGTGCGCCAGCGCCTGCCGCAGGGCATCGACGAGCCGGTGATCGCCAAGGTCGAAGCCGATGCGTTCCCGGTAATGTGGATCTCGCTCAACTCCGACACCCACAACGCACTGCAACTCTCCGACCTGGCCAACCGCATCGCCAAACCGGTGCTGCAGACGGCCACCGGCGCGGCCGAGGTGCGCATCTACGGCGAGCGCCGGTATTCGATGCGCATCTGGATCGATCCCGATCGCCTGGCCGCGTACAACCTGACAGTGCAGGACGTGGAAGACGCGCTGCGCCGCTCCAACCTCGAAGTGCCCGCCGGGCGCATCGAGAGCAGCCAGCGCGAGTTCAACGTCACCGCCGCCACCGACCTGCAGACGCCCGAGCAGTTCCGCGAGGTCACGCTGCGCACGGTCAACGGCCAGTCGATCCGGCTGGGCGATGTGGCGCGTGTGGTGCAGGGCCCGCAGGACGAACGCAGTTCGGTGCGGCTGAACGGGCGCGACTCGGTGTCGCTGGGCGTGATCCGCCAGGCCACGGCCAACCCGCTGGAGCTCTCGGCCGGTGTGCGCAAGCTGCTGGACAAGGTCAAGAACGACCTGCCACCGGGCATCAACGTCGAGATCGCCAACGACAACTCGGTTTTCATCGACCGCTCGATCAAGGCCGTCTACACCACCATCGCCGAAGCCGTGGTGCTGGTGGCGCTGGTCATCTTCGTCTTCCTGCGCACCATCCGCGCGTCCATCATTCCGCTGGTGACGATCCCGGTCAGCCTGATCGGCTCGTTTGCCCTCATGGGCCTGTTCGGCTTTTCCATCAACACGCTCACGCTGCTGGCGCTGGTGCTGGCCATCGGCCTGGTGGTGGACGATTCCATCGTGGTGCTGGAGAACATCTACCGGCACATCGAGGAAGGCATGAAGCCGTTTGAAGCGGCCATCAAAGGCGCGCGCGAGATCGGCTTCGCGGTGGTGGCCATGACGCTCACGCTCGCCGCCGTGTACGCGCCGCTGGCCTTCACGCCCGGGCGCACCGGGCGCCTGTTCGCCGAGTTCGCGCTCGCGCTGGCGGGTGCGGTGGTGGTGTCGGGCTTCGTGGCGCTCACGCTCTCGCCCATGATGAGCAGCAAGCTGCTGCGTCACAACCCCAACCCGGGCTGGTTCGACCGCGGCATGGAGCGCGTGCTCGTCGCCATCACCCGCGGCTACAGCCGCCTGCTGGCCGGGGCGCTGCGCGTGCGCTGGCTGGTGGTGGGCGTGATGCTCGCGAGCGCTGCGGGCAGCTGGTGGCTGCTGCAGACCACCAAGCAGGAACTCGCGCCGCTGGAAGACCGCGGTGTGATCCTGGTCAACGTCAACGGCCCCGACGGCGCCACGCTGGCCTACACCCGGCGCTACGCCGAGGCGGTGGAGCGCATCGGCGCGGACTATCCCGAGTTCGACCGCATCTTCAGCAACATCGGCAACCCGACCGTGGCGCAGGGCACGGTGTTCCTGCGTGCCAAACCCTGGGAAGAGCGCGAGCGCAGCACGCAGGAGATCGCGCGCGAGATCGCGCCACGCATCGGCGCGCTGCCCGGCATCAGCGGCTTTCCCATCACGCCGCCCTCGCTGGGCCAGGGCTTTCGCGAGCGGCCGATCAACTACGTCATCGTCACCAGCGACAGCTACCAGAACCTGTCACAAACCGTGCGCCGTTTCCAGGACGAAATGGCCAAACACCCGGGCTTCGTGCAGGTGGACACCGACCTGCGCCTGAACAAACCCGAGATCCGCATGGATGTGGACCGCGAGCGCGCCGCCGACATGGGCGTGAGCGTCGACGTCATCGCGCGCACGGTGGAAACCTTGCTGGGCGGGCGCGTGGTCACACGCTACAAGCAGGGCGGCGAACAATACGACGTCGTGGTGCAGACCGACAGCGCCCAGCGCAGCGCGCCCGATGACATCGACAAGCTGTTCGTGCGCGGTCGCGGCGACGCCATGATCCCGCTCGCTTCGCTGGTGCAGTTGCGCGAGGTCGTGGTGCCGCGCGAACTCAACCACTTCGGCCAGCGGCGCAGCGCCTCCATCACGGCCAACCTCGCACCCGAGCTGGCGCTGGGCGAGGCGCTCCAGATCATGAACGGGATCGCGGCCGAGGTGCTGCCGCCCGGCTACACCACCGACCTCAACGGGCAGAGCCGCGAATTCCGCAGCTCATCGGGCTCGCTGGCCATCGTGTTCGCGCTGTCGCTGCTGTTCATCTACCTTGTGCTGGCGGCGCAGTTCGAGAGCTTTGTCGACCCGCTCATCATCATGCTCAGCGTGCCGCTGTCCATGCTGGGCGCGCTGCTGGCGCTCAAGCTCAGTGGCGGCACGCTCAACGTGTTCAGTCAGATCGGGCTCATCACGCTGGTGGGCCTGATCACCAAACACGGCATCCTGATCGTGGAGTTCGCCAACCAGCTGCGCGAGAAGGGCAAAGACAAGCTCGAAGCGGTCAAAGAATCCGCCGCGCTGCGCCTGCGCCCCATCCTCATGACCACTGGCGCCATGGTGCTCGGCGCCATGCCGCTGGCGCTGGCCACCGGGGCCGGTGCCGAGAGCCGTCAGCAGATCGGCTGGGTGATCGTGGGCGGCATGAGCCTGGGCACGCTGCTCACGCTGTTTGTGGTGCCCACCATGTACACGCTGCTGGCGCGCACGCGGCATGGTTCGCGGGTGCTGCCTAAGGATGTGCCGGGCCACGGAGAACCCGAGTCCGAAGACATCCTGGTGGCGAAGTGATGGCCGATCCGGAGCCACCGATGGGCCTGGACTGCACCTTGCCGCAGGCCGGTCGTCTGCCCTACACCGACGAGAACTTCCGGGCGGCCAAGGTCTTTGTGTTCGGTAAGTGGTGTGAAGAAGCCGTCGGGCAGCCGGACAAGGTCCCGCTGGACCTCTCGGGCGCCTGCAAGTACGGGTCGCTCTTCATGCAGCGCGTTTTCGGCGGCGCCATCCGGGGGCACTATGAACACCAGTACAACTTCATCGACGGGCAACGGGTGGATCTGAGTCATGAAGCCCGGGATGTCGCCTGCATGCGCCACCCTTACCTGCACGAACCGGCGTACTTTCAGGTGCCCGAGCTGCAGGCCTCGCTGGCGAGTTGCCTGCCCCGCGCCCAGCGCTGGGCCGACGAGTTTCTGGCCCAGCAGTCCGCGGCGGTTGCGCGAGAGCCGGACACCCCATAAGCGGGACGCTCACCCTGCGCGCAGAGGTCGCTTGGCCCAGGCTTGATCCGTGGCCGGGCGGGCCGCATCAAGCGCTCAGATCACGCCGTCGAACATCATCACATCCACCTCGTCGCCCGCGACCACGTTGCCCTGGCCGTGGTGCAGCACGATGAGGCCGTTGGCTTCGACCATGGAACGCAGCACGCCTGAGCCCTGGTTGCCGGTGGTGCGCACCTGCAACGATCCGTCGGCACCGCGGCTGACGATGCCGCGCTGGTATTCGGTGCGGCCCGGTTTCTTGCGCAGGGCCTCGGCGCTGTGCGCCTTGAGCAGCACCGGCTCGCTGGCGGTGCTGCCCATCAGGCGCTGCAGGGCGGGACGCACAAAGGCGAGGAAGGTGACCATCACCGCCACCGGGTTGCCAGGCAGGCCGAAGAGGACGGCACTCTTGCTGTTTTCCGTGATCCGGCCGACGGCCATCGGCCGCCCGGGCCGCATCGCGATGCGCCAGAAGGCCACGTCGCCAAGCTGCTTCATCATGGCCTTGGTGTGGTCGGCTTCGCCCATGCTCACGCCGCCGCTGGTGATGATGGCGTCGGCCTCGCGCGCGGCCTGCCGGAAGGCGGCTTCGAGGGCGGCGGGTTCGTCCTTGATCACGCCCATGTCGATCACCTCCACACCCATGCGCGTGAGCAGGCCGAAAACGGTGTAACGGTTGCTGTCGTACACCGCGCCTTCGCGCAGCGGTTCGCCCTGGCTGAGGATTTCGTCGCCGGTGGAGAAGTAGGCCACCTTGATCCGTCGATACACCGCCACACCGGGCAGGCCGAGGCTGGCGATCAGGCCGAGCGCAGCGGGGCCGAGTGTCTGGCCGCGGCGCAGCGCGGGCTGGCCGGCCATGAGGTCTTCGCCGAGCAGGCGGCGGTTGTCACCGGCGCTCACCACGCCGGAGGGGATCTCCACGCGGTCATCCTGCGCCTTCACAAACTCCAGCGGCACCACGGTGTCCAGTTCGGGCGGCATGATCGCGCCGGTCATGATCTTCAGGCATTCACCCGCCGCCACCGTGCCCTGCCAGGCCTTGCCGGCGAAGGCGGTGCCGACCACGCGCAGCGACAGCGGCTGCCCCGGCTGGAGCTGCGAGCTGTGAAATCCAAAACCATCCATGGCCGAGTTGTCGTGCGGTGGCACGCTGATGGGCGAGATCACGTCCTGTGCGAGCACGCGGTCGAGCGCCTCAAACACGCCCACCGTTTCGGTTTCTGTGACGGGCTCGACCAGGTGGGCCAGGAACTGGTTGACGCGCTCTGCGCTCAGGGCCTGCGGGTCGTAGCCCTGCAGCTCGGCTGCGATCTGTTCTATCGTTTTCATCGATCAGGGTTCAGCTGTTTTCCAGCGCGTGCAGTTCGGCGAGGGTGTTGGCGTTGCAGAAGGCGCGCGGATCGTCGCCCGGCTGGTCAAAGGTCACCACCACGGTGCGGTGCTGGTCGGTCCAGCGGTCGATCTTGCGGCCGCCCGCCTGGGTGAAGGCGACGAGGCTCTCCAGCAGGTTCACCCGCATCAGGCAGAAGACCGGCTGGGTGCGGACCTGGCCATCGGCTTCGCGAGCAGCGGCCATGGCGATCTCGGTCGAGCCGTCTTCAAAGGCCTGCGCCAGCCGCTGTGCGAGGTCGAGCGGGAACAGCGGTGTGTCGCAGGGGGCC
>JAHIQV010000496.1 GCA_018903185.1 Gammaproteobacteria bacterium
CTCGCACGCCAACAGCAGCAAGCAGCACCGCAGGCAGATCGACGTGTCCGCCGACGTGGCGCAGCAGATCGCCGCCGGCGACGTGCGCATCACCGGCGTGATGATCGAAAGCCACCTGAACGAAGGCCGCCAGGACATCGTGCCCGGCCAGCCGCTGCAGCACGGCGTGAGCGTGACCGACGCCTGCATCAGCTTCGAACAGACCGTGCCGGTGCTGCAGGGGCTGGCCGAAGCGGTGCGGGCGCGGCGCTCGAAAACCGGCCGCTGATCCCCGGTGCCCGACGAACGGGCCCGTCCTGACTGGCTCGCCGTTGACGACACTGTCAACTTTTACAGGGATTTGATCCCGCTCCTGCGCGGAGTGTCTAGAGTGCGCCAGTCGCTGGCTTTGGCTGGCGCCTCTTACACCCATAAACAGCATTCAGGAGGTTTCCATGTCCCCATTCCATCTGACCGGGCGCAAGGCCCTGGTGACCGGCGGCGCCCGGGGCCTGGGCGCCGGCATGGCCGTGGCGCTGGCCGCGGCCGGGGCCGCGGTGATGATTGGTGACGTGCTGGAAGAGCAGGGCCGCGAAACTGCGCGGGCGCTCGCCGCCACCGGTGCCCGTGCCGCGTTTGTGCACATGGACGTGACCGACGAAGCCCACTGGCTTGCCGCCATCAGCGCCACCCACTACGCACTGGGCGGCTTCGACATCCTGATCAACAACGCCGGCGTGGAAGTCACGGCACTGGTGACCGACATCGACCCCGACGAACTGCGCCGCATGCTCGACGTCAACATCGTGGGCACCGCGCTGGGCATCAAGCACGCCTTTCGCGCCATGCGCCCGGGGGGACTGGCCGGACAGGGCGGTGCCGTGGTCAACATTTCGTCGGTGGCGGCGACCATCGCATTTCCGGCGATCGCCGGGTATTCGGCGACCAAGTCCGCCGTGGACCGGCTCACGCGCGTGGCAGCCGCGGAATCGGGCAAGCTCGGATATGGCGTGCGGGTGAACTGCGTCTATCCCGGGCTTGTACCCACCGACATGGGCTTGAAGCTCGCCAGTGACGTGGTGAGCGCGGGCCTGTTCGCCTCGCCCGATGCGGCCGTGATGGCCATCGTGGAACAGACGCCGCTGGGGCGCCTCGGCACCATCAGCGACATGGCCGATGCCGTGGTCTTTCTGTGCTCCGACGCATCGCGGTTCATCACCGGCGCGGGCCTGCCGGTGGACGGTGGCATGGGCACCTGAGCGCCCCCAGAGTCCGCCTCCACCAGAAGACAAACCCCGCGCGCTGGTCAGCGCGCGGTGGCTCTCAGGTGCTCAGCGCGGCTTGCGCGGCACCATCGGGCCGCGGCCCTCGATGTGGCGGAAATTGATGCGGCCCTTGGTCAGGTCGTAGGGCGAGAGTTCCAGGGAAACCCGGTCACCCGCGAGGATGCGGATGTGGTTCTTCTTCATCTTGCCGGCGGAGTAGGCAATCAGCTGGTGACCGTTGTCCAGCGTCACGCGAAAGCGCGTGTCGGGCAGCACCTCGTTGACGATGCCCATCATGTCGATCAGTTCTTCCTTGGCCATGTGAGGCTCCTTTGCTTCAAATACAAATCTGGGGAGAAGGCACCGTCGCTGCCACGGTGGCCGGGCGGACGCGGGCGCGCAACGCGTCGTTCACCCAGTCGATGCCTTGCGCCACGGCGAAATGCGCCGCTGCGTCGTGTGTGGGGAAATCATCGTGGAAGCGCATGACACGGTCGGTGCAGGCGCTGCCGGAGCCGCTGGCGATGGACACCTGCGCGGCAAAACGGCCGCACGGCAACGGCCGGGGGCAAGCCGCGATGCGGTACTTGTCCAGAGTGAGAGGCGACAGTCTCTTCGTTGTTGTGGTCGTGGAAATCGTATGAATCATCAAAAACATCAAAGGGCGAAACGCTGCGGTCTCATGGACCGCACAGCAGGAAAACGCCCGAAAAACACATTGGCAGCCCCAGGCGCCGGGGTGCCCGACTGAATCAGCCGGCGCCGACGCGGTGTCGGGAACACCACGCCAGAACCGGTGCACGCGCCACGGCAGGGGCATCGGCAACAGCAGGGAGAATATTGCGACGGCGCCGACCTGGAAAGGGTGCGGGGCTGGCGCGGCTCGCGATGGAGGGGCTGGACCGGCGGCCCCTCTGCCGGGGGCGGTGCGTCAGGGTCGGAAAACCCGGACGCGGCTGGTCGCCCAAGGCGAACCAGTTAATGTACCACGATGTGGAAAAACATGCACGGGTGAAGCATCGCCAGCGAACAAGCCGTGCGACTTCAGCAGCGCAGCCTGAACTGCTCGTC
>JAHIQV010000497.1 GCA_018903185.1 Gammaproteobacteria bacterium
CACCGCTTGCGGGCTGCCGCGCTTTCAGACAACGCTGGTTCAGCGCCTCAACGCCGCGCGGGCCGTGGCCCGCTCCTGCGGGAACTCGGTCATGCCGGCCGCCGGTCCGCTGGTGTGGAATCAACGCCTGTTTTCAGCTGCGGACCGCCATGCCCGTGACATGGCCACCCGGAACTACTTCTCCCACACCAGCGTGGACGGGCGTTCCCTGGCCCAGCGGGTTGCGGCCGAGGGCTACGCCTGGACGTCGGTGGGCGAGAACCTGGCGGGCGGGCAAGCCACGGTGGACGGTGTCATCTCGGGCTGGCTCTCCAGCCCCGGGCACTGCAGCAACCTGATGAGCCGACAGTTCGAGGCGGTGGGCGTGAGCTGTGTGCGGCAAGCGCGCAGCCGGTTTGGCCACTACTGGGTCATGGTGCTGGCCCGGCCCTGAAACCGGTGCCGGGGCCTTGACGCCGCGGTTCGGCGAATCAGCCGCCGGTGTCGAGCGTCTGGCCTTTGCCGCGACCCCGTCCGAGGTGGGTCAGCAACTGGGGCAAGGCCACCTGCAGCGCCGCTTTCAGCGTGTGGGGCGGGTTGATGACGAACATGCCGCTGGCCGTGAGGCCGGGCCGGTCATCCGGACCGTGGGTGGGGTCCTGCCCGATGGCCAGCGTCGCGTTCAGCCAGGGCCGTTGCGCCTGGTTGCTCAGGGTCTTCAGCCGGCGCGGCAGGTCGTGCGCCTCCGGGCGCGGAATGATCGGGTACCACACCAGGTAGGTGCCGGTCGGAAAGCGGCGGATGAGTTCCTGTATGCAGGCGCTCACTTTGCCGTAATCGCTCTTGATCTCGTAACTGGGGTCGATCAGCACCGCGGCGCGCTTGGAGCCGGTGGCCGACGGTGGCGGCGGGAGCAAAGGCTTGACGCCTTCAAAGCCGTCCTGCAGCGCCACGGCGATCTGGCGCCCCGCTTCGAGCTGGGCGATGTTGGCGTTGAGGGTGCGGCTGTCGGTCGGGTGCAGCTCGAACAATTTGAGCTTGTCGCGCGATTCGGTGCGCAGCAGCGAATGCAGCACAAAGGGCGAACCCGGGTAGACACGCAGCAGACCCGAGGGGTTGTAGCTGGCGATCAGGTCCAGGTAATCGTCGATCACCGGCGCGGCGGCCACGGGCGCGGCACCCGCCGGACGCAGGGCGGCCATCAGTTTGACCACGCCGTCCTTGGCTTCGCCCCCGGTCTCCGTGTAGTCACCGTCCAGACGGTACAGCCCGGCGCCCGCGTGGGTGTCCACCAGGGTGATGCCGGCCTCTTTCTGCATCAGATGGCGCAGCGTGGCGATCAGGGTGATGTGTTTGAGCACGTCGGCGTGGTTGCCGGCGTGGAAGGCGTGTCGGTAACTGAACATAGGGTCCGATGGTAGCGCCCCCGGGCGACCCGGTCACACGCCGTTCATCCGCAGCTTGCCAATCGGTGCCGATATTTCGTACAATGGAAGGCTTCGCAGCGAAACGCAAGGCTCCGCGACGAAGACCGCACACCGGGCAACCGGGGTGCAAAACCCCACCTAAGAGTGTTCCGACAGAGAACAACCGACCGTGGAAAAGAGCCGCCAAACCCTCCTTCAAAGAGAAAACTCATGACCAAAACGTTCAGCGCAAAAGCAGCTGACGTGACGCACGAGTGGTTTGTGATTGACGCGACCGACAAGGTCCTCGGACGAGTTGCCAGTGAAGTGGCTCTCCGTTTGCGCGGCAAACACAAGGCCATTTACACGCCTCACGTCGATACCGGTGACTACATCGTCATCATCAACGCGTCCAAGATCCGCGTGACGGGCACCAAAGCCCTCGACAAGATTTACTACCGTCACTCGGGTTACCCGGGCGGTATCTACGCCACCAACTTCCGCGACATGCAGGCCAAGCACCCTGGCCGCGCGATCGAGAAGGCCGTCAAGGGCATGCTGCCCAAGGGTCCGCTTGGCTACGCCATGATCAAGAAGCTCAAGGTGTACGGCGGTGCTGAGCATCCCCACACCGCCCAACAGCCGCAAGTGCTGGAACTCTAAAGGAGCCTTGAGATGATTGGTGAATGGAACAATGGCACCGGCCGTCGCAAATCCAGCGTCGCCCGCGTGTTTCTGAAAAAAGGCTCCGGCCAGATCGTGGTCAACGGCAAGGACATCCAGTCCTACTTCGGCCGTGAAACCTCGATCATGATCGCCAAGCAGCCGCTGATGCTGACCAACCACGCCGACACCTTCGACGTGATGGTCAACGTGCACGGTGGCGGCGAGTCCGGCCAGGCCGGCGCTGTGCGTCACGGCATCACCCGCGCCCTGATCGACTACGACGCGACGCTCAAGCCGAGCCTGTCGCAAGCCGGCTTCGTCACGCGCGATGCGCGTGAAGTCGAGCGTAAGAAGGTCGGTCTGCGTTCCGCACGCCGCGCCAAGCAGTTCAGCAAGCGCTAAAGCGCCTGGCTTCTGCCGCAAAAACCGCCTGCAAGCTTGTCTTGGGGCGGTTTTTGCATTTTGGGGTCGTGTGATCCGGGTTCTCAATTCCCAATCGAAAGGTGTCTGAATGAGGTTGCGTCTCCTGCGACGAAGACTCACGGTCAGCGCGCCCCGGGTGTCGGTGCGCAGCGCCATGCCCTGGCCCTTCCGCTGGCTGCTGGGTGCCGTGGTGCTCGGCTTTTCGGGCGCCCTGGCGCTCTGGGCTTTTGAGGTGGGCAAAGACATCGCCGGCCTGGACCGCAATGCCAAACAGGAACTGGAGCGCCTGCGCAACGAGGCGCAGGACCTGCGTGCCGAACTGGGCCGGGCGCAGTCCATCGCCAACACCTCTGAAAGCCTGCTGACGGCGGAGAAAGCGGCCCAGGAGCAACTGGTGCAGCAGATTCGCCAGCTGGAGGCGGACAACCAGGTGCTGCGCAGCGACCTGGGATTTTTTGAGCGCCTGATCCCGGGGTCGGGGAGTGGCGCACTGAACATTCGCGGCCTGCAGGTCGATCGTCTGGCGCAGAACCAGCTCAAGTGGCAGGTGCTGTTGATCCAGGCCACCAAGAACGCTCCCGAAGTCAGGGGCGTTCTGGAGGTGACTTTTACCGGCACACTGGAAGGCAAACCCTGGTCAGCCATTCAGGAGCCGTCGCCGCAACCGGTGCTGATCAAGGGCTATCTGCGCCAGGAGGGGCTGGTGAACGTTCCCGAACAGGCCGTGGTAAAAACCGTGACCGCAAAAATCCTGCAGGACGGCGCGGTGTTGGCCCTGCACACCATCAAGCTGTAATCAACTGTCGTTTCGGAGAACCCCATGTTTGGCAAGAAGAAGCAACCCCCCATCAAAAGCCTGATCGCCCATGGAACGCGCATCGAAGGCCATGTGTTGTTCCACGACGGACTGCGGGTGGATGGCGAAGTGGTGGGCGACATCCGTGCCAGCGATGAACAGTCCAGCATCCTGGTGATCAGCGAATCGGCCAGCGTGACCGGCCAGATCCATGCAGACCACGTCATCATCAACGGCAGCGTCAAGGGCCCCGTGTTTGCGTTTGACCTGCTGGAACTGCAGCCCAAAGCCCGGATTGAGGGCGACGTGTCCTACAAGGCTCTGGAGATGCACCAGGGCGCCACGATATCGGGTCAGCTCAAACCCATGGCCGCAGGCCTGGAAGACAAACCCACATTGAAACTGGCGGCAAACAACGGCTGAGCGCAAACCCGAGCGATTTGCTATAGCATTGCTTCAGATGTGGACGAATGGCGTCCACCAGCCGCGTTCAGGAAGCCCCCCGGAAGCGGCCCAAGACCTATGTCAGGACACCCCATGAGCGCAGTTGCAGAAAACATCCAGACCGACATGCCAGCACCGCTGGTCTTCACCGACAGCGCCGCGGCCAAAGTGGCCGAGCTGGTGGCCGAAGAGGGCAACCCGGACCTCAAGCTGCGCGTGTTTGTGCAGGGCGGTGGCTGCTCGGGTTTCCAGTACGGTTTCACCTTCGATGAGGTGGTCAACGAAGACGACACCACCATGACGAAGAACGGTGTTTCGCTGTTGATCGATGCCATGAGCTACCAGTACCTGGTCGGCGCCGAGATCGACTACAAGGAAGACTTGGAGGGTGCCCAGTTCGTCATCAAGAACCCCAATGCCTCGACCACCTGTGGTTGTGGCTCCAGCTTCAGCGTCTGATCGGGCGCAGTCGAAGCGCCCGGCGCTTCCCGGCCAACAAAAAGCCCCGTCAGATTGACGGGGCTTTTTTGTGGGTGCGACCCGGACTTCAGCGCCAGTTGCGATCCCATTGTTCGTTCTCGCGATCCCGGCGATGGCCGCGGTACACCTCCGGATACTGGCGTGTTCCACCGATGTAGACCACTTCGGGTTCCGCCGGGGGCGCCGGGCGGTATTGCATCTGCTGCCGCGGTGCGGGCGCGGCGATGACGGGTTGCACGTTCACATGGACGTAACGGCCCGGTTCTTCGGGCATCTGCACGTTGTAGCGCCGGCCAGCGTACTCATACTCCACGTCGTAGGCCACGGTCTGGTTTTCGTAGAAGGTCTGGGTGCTGCACTGCTGCACGGTCTGCGTGCGGGGCTGTCCGCGGCCTTCGATGTGGTTGCCGAGCACGGCACCACCGAACAGGCCGATGGCTGTGGCCACTGCGCGGCCGCTGCCACCGCCGATGGCGTTGCCCATGGCGCCACCGGCGATGCCGCCGATCAGCGCACCGGCGCCCGACTTGTGGCCGGGTACGGTCACGGTCTGGTTCTGGCACACCTCGCGCGGCGTCGCCACTTGCTGGATGATGGGTTTGCTGCTGAGCACACGGGCGCGTTCATCCTGGGCCTGGACGGCACCGGCGCCTGCGAGGGCGATCACACCGGTGAGGACGGGGAGGAGGATGGAACGGTCAGGGGATTTCATGGAAAGCTCCTTGGTTGAGGAGCCTCCATCGTGCGGGGCTCGTGTCAAGCCGTTGCACAGCCTGTGTAAAGCTGCCGCCAGACATGTAACGTCTGGTGTCGGCTTCAAGCTTGCGCAGGAATCCCGAGCAGATCGCGGGCCAACGCTTCGGCGACTTTGATGCCGTCCACGCCCGCGGAGAGGATGCCGCCGGCGTAGCCCGCGCCCTCGCCCGCCGGGTACAGGCCCCGGGTGTTCAGGCTCTGGCAGTCCGTCCCGCGCGTGATGCGCAGCGGCGACGAGGTGCGCGTTTCCACGCCGGTGAGCACGGCATCGGCCATGTCGTAACCCTTGATCTTGCGGCCGAAGACGGGAATGGCTTCGCGCATGGCCTCGATGGCGAAATCCGGCAGAGCGGGTGCGAGGTTGCCGAGCTTCACGCCTGGCTTGTACGACGGATCCACCGTGCCGAGCGCTGTGGACGGTGTCTGGGCCACGAAGTCGCCCACCAGCTGACCGGGGGCTTCGTAGGTGCCGCCGCCGAGCTCGTAGGCCCGGGCTTCCAGCTGGCGCTGCAGCACGATGCCAGCCAGCGGGTGCGTCTGGCCTTGTGCGGCCATGGCCTGGGCCTGCGTGGCGTAGCGCGTGCCATCGGCCTCACCGAAGGCGGCGGTCCATAGCGGCGCGTCTTGCGGAAAGGACTGCGGGAAGTCAGCCACGTCGATGCCCACCACCAGGCCGGCGTTGGCGTTGCGCTCGTTGCGCGAGTACTGGCTCATGCCGTTGGTGACCACGCGACCCGGCTCGGAGGTGGCCGCCACCACGGTGCCGCCCGGGCACATGCAGAAGCTGTAGACCGCGCGCCCGTTTTTCGCGTGGTGCACGAGTTTGTAGTCGGCGGCACCGAGCAGCGGGTGACCGGCGTGGCGGCCCCAGCGCGCGCGGTCGATCACGCTTTGCGGGTGCTCGATGCGGAAGCCCACAGAAAACGGTTTGGCTTCCAGGAACACGCCCGCATCGTGCAGCAAGGCGAAGGTGTCGCGCGAGCTGTGGCCGAGCGCCAGAACGGCGCGCCGCGCGGGCCGTTCGGTGATCGCCCCGCTGTCCAGCTGCAGCACGCGCAGGCCAGTCAGTTGCTGCTGACCGCCATTGGAGGGTGCCAGCGTGAGGCCCACCACCTGCTGCTGGAAGCGGATTTCGCCACCCAGCGCGATGATCTTTTCGCGCATCGCCTCGACCACCTTGACCAGCTTGAAGGTGCCGATGTGCGGGTGCGCCTGGTACAGGATTTCGGGTGGCCCGCCAGCGTCCACAAACTCCTGCATCACCTTGCGGCCGAGGAAGCGTGGGTCCTTGATCTGGCTGTAGAGCTTGCCGTCGGAAAACAGGCCGGCGCCGCCTTCGCCGTACTGCACATTGCTCTGCGGGTTGAGCACTTTCTTGCGCCACAGGCCCCAGGTGTCCTTGGTGCGCTCGCGCACCGGCTTGCCACGCTCCAGCACGATGGGGCGCAGGCCCATCTGCGCCAGCGCCAGCGCGGTGAACAGGCCGCAAGGACCGAGGCCAACCACCACCGGGCGATCCGCCTCATCGGCGGGCCAGCCGGTGGGCGCGTGACCGGGCGCGTGCCAGGCCATGTCGGGCGTGGGCTGGATGTGCGGGTTCTTCTCGTGTTGCGCCAGCAGGCTGGGTTCCAGCGCCGGGTCGGCCAGCGTCACGTCCACGATGTACACGGCCAGCAGTTCGGCCTTGCGGGCGTCGAAGCTGCGTTTGAACACGTGCAGGTGGGCGATGCCGTCGGCCTCGATGCCCAGCGCCTGGGCGGCGAGCCGGGCGAGGGCCTCGACCGGGTGCGGCGGCGGGATGCGGTCTTCGTCGGTTTCGGACGGTGCGTCGGAGGCGCGGCGGTGTTCGGCCGGCACGTCGGCCAGCGGGAGCTTGAGTTCGGAGAGTCGGATCATGATGAAGAGGGCTTGTGTTTATCAAGCAAAGGGTCCCTATTGTCGTCAAAGCCGCGACCGGTTTTGTGGTGCGCGAGGCCTCCGGTGGACTGTTGTAAATAAATCCGGGTAAAATAATAAAACCCGTATAAAATACGCGCCATGAACACCGTCACCACCGCCACCTGCACCGCTTTTCTGGGTCACCGCCGCGTCGCCAACGGCTCCTACGCCGAGGTGGACCAGGCGCTGCGCGCGCTGGACCTGAGCGCTGGAGGCCTGCTGGTGTTTGACGACGCCAGCGGCGCCCTGGTGGACCACCCCTGGCCAGCCGGCTATGCCCCCGCGCAGCCCGCCGGCGGCCCCCCGGACGAGTCCGAAGTGGTGACCGTCGCGCAGGGCGTGGGCCGGCCGCGTCTCGGCGTGGTGGCGCGCGAGGTCACGCTACTGCCGCGCCACTGGGAGTGGCTCGCACAGCAACGTGGCGGCGCTTCGGCCGCTCTGCGCCGTCTGGTGGAAGAAGCCCGGCGATGCCAGGGCAATCAGGACGTGCAGCGCCAGGCCAAGGAACGGGTGTACCGATTCATGAGCGCCATTGGCGGTGGCCTGCCCGGCTTCGAGGAGGCTTCGCGTGCGCTGTTTGCGCAGGACAGCGAGGTGTTTGCCCGCCGCACGGCCCACTGGCCCGCCGACGTGAAAGCCTATCTTGGCTGGCTGGCCCGCGATGCATTTGCCGATCGTTCCCCGCCACCAGTTTCTGGTCTTTGAAGGAGTTTTACATGTCGACTGTTCACCTTGTTTACGGCCCGCAAGGCGCTGGAAAGTCCACCTATGCCTTGGCGTTGTGCGAACGTGAGCGAGCCATGCGGCTGTCCATCGACGTCTGGATGGCCGAGCTCTTCGGCCCTGACGTGCCGCAGCAAGGCACGATGGGCTGGATCATGACCCGCGCGGCACGCTGCGAATCGCGCATCTGGCAGACGGCCCGCGAGGTGGCGCAAAGAGGTGTTCCGGTGGTGCTTGACCTGGGCTTCATCAGGGCCAGTGACCGTGCGCGCTTTGCCAGCCTGGCCGCGCAGGACGGTCTGCCGGTGCAGCGCCACTTTGTCTCTGCCGACGCGGGTGTGCGCCGAGCGCGCGTGCTGGAACGCAACCAGGTTCGTGGCGCCACATTTGCATTCGAGGTCACGCCCGCCATGTTTGACGCGATGGACCCGCATTTCGAGGTGCCGTCGATGGAAGAGCTCGCCGCCTCGTTCGTGCATTCGTCCTGATGCTTTCCTGATGTCCCGCAGTTCCCACACATGCAAAACCAACCTTCGGCGGCGCAACGACCCCTCTGGCGCATCTACCTGGTGTTTCTCGCGCCCATGGTGCTGTCCAACTTCCTGCAGAGCTTCTCGGGCACGCTCAACGGCATCTTCATCGGCCAGATGCTCGGCACCCACGCACTGGCGGCGGTGTCGGGCATGTTCCCGATCTTCTTTTTCTTCATCTCGCTGGTGATCGGCCTGGGCGCGGGCGCGTCGGTGCTGATCGGCCAGGCCTGGGGCGCGCGCGAGCCCGAGAAGGTCAAGGCCATCGCTGGCTCCGCGCTGGCACTGGGCGCCTTGATCGGCATCGTGGCGGCGCTGCTGGGCAGTGTGTTTGCGCGAGAGGGCATGCAACTGCTGGGCACGCCGGCCGACGTGCTCGACGATGCCACCGCCTACGCGCGGGTGATGATGCTGCTCATGCCGCTGCTGCTGGTGGTCATCCTCTACACGCAGCTGCTGCGCGGCGTGAGCGACACGGTGACGCCGCTGCTGGCCTTGCTGCTGTCCACCGGCGTCGGTCTGCTGCTGACGCCGGCCCTGATCAAAGGCTGGCTGGGGCTGCCGCCCATGGGCATCCAGAGCGCAGCGCTGGCGGGCTTTGTGTCCCAGGCTGCGTCGCTGGGCTTCCTGGTCTGGCGCCTGCGGCGCAAGCGCAGCGTGCTCGCGCCGGACCGGTTGCTGCTCCAGTCCCTGCGGCTGGACGGCAAGATCCTGGCCCAGGTGATGCGCATCGGTCTGCCCACCGGCCTGCAGATGGTGGTGATCTCGATCTCCGAGCTGGTGATCCTGTCGCTGGTCAACGGCCATGGCTCGCAGGCCACGGCGGCCTATGGCGCGGTCACGCAGATCGTCAACTACGTGCAATTCCCCGCGCTGTCCATCGCCATCACCGCGTCCATCCTCGGCGCGCAAGCCATCGGCGCGGGCCGGGTGGAGCGCCTGGGGGCCATCCTGCGCACGGGGCTGTGGATGAACGTGTGCGTGACCGGCTCGCTGGTGCTGCTGGGCTACGCGCTTTCAAACTGGTTGCTGGGTCTGTTCATCACGCAGCCCGAGGTGCTGGCGCAGGCCGAGCACCTGCTGCACATCATGTTGTGGAGCATGCTGCTGTTCGGCTTCCAGTCGGTGGTGGGCGGCATCATGCGCGCCAGCGGCGTGGTGCTGATGCCGGTGGCGATTTCCATCGCCTGCATCCTGCTGGTGCAGCTGCCGGTGGCCTACGGGCTGAACCAGCGCTTCGGGCTGGAGGGCGTGTGGATGGCCTTCCCCGTGACCTACGCGGCCATGCTGGCGCTGCAGACCGGCTACCACCAGCTGGTGTGGCGCTACAAGAAGATCGAACGCCTGGTTTGAAGGGTCGGCAGGACTATCCGCCGCCGGGCCGCCCCAAGGCGGATCAGCCCCCTCGGGGGGGCAGCGACCCGCGAAGCGGTGGAGCGTGGGGGCCTTTCCATTGGATAATCGCTGGGTGAAGCGCGCCAGGCCGTCGCTGGCACAGCCCGCAAGGGAACCCGAAAGGGAGTGCTGGAGGAACGTCCGGACTGCACAGGACAGCGTAGGAGGTAACACCTCTCCACCGACAAGCCGCAAGGCCCTAAGGTGAGGATCAGAGCAACAGAGACGAGCCGCTTCAGTGCGGGTGAAACGGGCAATCTCTACGCGCAGCAATACCAAATAGGCCAGCGTTGACGTGGTTCCGCGGAGCTGGCGGGTAGGTAGCACCGAGCCGGGTGGGTGACCCCCGGCCCAGATGAATGACGGTCACGTTCAGGGCAACCTGGGCGCACAAAATCCGGCGTATCGGCGCGCTTCACACTATTTTCAGATCCGGCGGTTCAACGGCCGCCGTCCACCAGCCAGCGCACAAAGCGCTCGGCCTCCTCGGCGCTCAGGCGCTCATGGGCCGGCACACCGCCAAACAGGTGGTGTTCGCGCAGATGCCCGATCTTTCCGGCAATCTGATCTTCCTGTCCTTTGAGTGGCACGTACCGGTCGGCCAGCTGTGCGATGGTCGGCGCCTTGCCGCGTGGCGGTGAGCCGTGGCAGGAAAGGCAACCTTTGTCGAGGGCCAGGTTCATGCTGGCCAGCGCAGGCAGGGTTGTCAGGGCCAGGGCCAGTGCGATCCCCGTCGCGAGGCGGCCTGTGGCGTTTTTCATGCGTACTCCCTGCATGGGTGATGCTCGCCAGTGGCTACAGGTTGAAGCCGCCCAGGCTCTGGATGCGCTCGACGTGCGCGAGCAGGGAGCGCTTGGCCACGGGCCACAGGCGCTCGGGCACGTCGTCGTAGGCGATCTTCACCCAGTCGTCCATCGTGCCTTCGGGCTTCGCCTGCATGGCGCGCGCCACCTTGGCTTCGCGCGCCAGGCGGTGGGCTTTCAGGTGCGCGATGGCCGCGCGGGCGCCGCCGTGTTCCGGTGCGCTCGGGTTGTCGGTCGTTCGGCGCAGGTCGCCGAGCACGTAACCGTGTGCGGGCAGGATGAAATCGACCCCATGTTGCTCGCAGAGTCGATCCAGCTTGTCCAGTGATTCGAGATACGCGCCCATGTTGCCGTCGGGCGGGTCGATCACGGTGGTGCTGCCGTTGAGGATGTGGTCGCCGCTGAACAGCAGGCCATCTTCTTCGAGCAACAGACAGAGGTGGTTGGCGGCGTGGCCGGGGGTGTGCACCACCTGCAGGGTGTGGCTGCTGAGGGCATCGCCCACCGTGCCCATGAGCACGAGACGCTCGCCGTCCGACAGCGCGCGTTCGGGTGTGAAGCGGCTGTTCTCGCGCGCCGTGGAAGCGCTGGGCAGGCCGAGGATGGGGGGGGGGCTCTCGGCACACAGAGCCTGCAGCCGCAACGCACCGGGCGAATGGTCGGGGTGCGAGTGGGTGCAGACGATGGCGCGGATGTCGCCGCCCGCGGCGCGCCACAGGCGTTGAATGTGTTCCGGGATGTCCGGGCCGGGGTCGATGGCGATGTGGCCGCTCACCGGGTCGCCCACCAGGTAGCTGTTGGTGCCCGGGCCGGTCATGAAGCCGGGGTTGGGTGCGGTGAGCCGTTGCACGTTCTTGAGCAGCGGCACCGGGCGCTCGGTCTGCCAACCCAGTTCGTGCACGATCTGGCCGTCCGGGCAGACCAGGGTCAGTTCGCCGAACGGCGGCTCGTGCTCCATGTGGCGCGATTCGTGGCCGTTCATCAGGCCGGCGCGCGGGCAACTGGTGAACAGCGGTTCGTCGTTGATGGCACAGGCGTCGAGCACCGCTTGCACCGTCGGATAGGCCTGCAGCCGCTCCAGCGTGCGGATGGTCGGGAAGATGATGAAGAAGTCGCCCGTGGCATGGCGCGCCAGCGCGTCGGTCGGACGCACCCACACGGGTTCGAACTGCTCGGCCTCGTCGGCCACGGGTTGCTGGCCTGCGGGCATGCGCGCCACCAGAAAGGGCACGTCGAAGCGGCGCGGCAGGTCGCGGTCGGTGATCCAGTGGGCAAGCACGAACACTTCGCCACCCGACAGCGTGAGGCCTTGTGCCGTGCACTGGCCGGCAAACGGTGCCTGGCGGTCCAGCGCAGCAATCTCGTCGGTTCCGAGGTGAGAACCGTCGGTCCGACGGGCCAGCAGCACGCCCAGTTCCTCGAAGCTCTCGCGGATGGCGGCGATGGCCTGGGTCAGGTGCAAGTCGCTTTGCGTGGCGCGGCGGGTGGACTGGTTGTGCGCCAGCACGTCGGTGGCGTCGATGCCGCCGCCCGGGAACACGTAGGCGCCGGGCGCGAACGAGGCCGTCATCGAGCGGCGCGTCATGAGCACTTCGACGCCCTGGGGGCCGTCGCGCAGCAGCAGCACGGTGGCGGCAGGGCGCACGGAGGCGGGCGTGCGGGCGGGGTGAAGCAGTTGGGTGGGGCGGGCCATCCGGGCATTGTGCGTCAGCGGGCGTGAACCGGCTGTCACC
>JAHIQV010000498.1 GCA_018903185.1 Gammaproteobacteria bacterium
AGCGACCTGATTCCCGAGCTGCAGGGGCGTTTCCCGATCCGGGTCGAACTGCAGTCGCTGTCGGTGGACGATTTTGAAGCCATCCTGACCCAGACCCATGCCTCGCTGGTGCGCCAGTACCAGGCGTTGCTGGCCACCGAAGGTGTGACGCTGGAATTCACGCCTGAAGGCATCCGCCGCCTGGCGCAGATCGCCTGCGACGTGAACGAGCGCACCGAGAACATCGGCGCTCGCCGCCTGGCCACGGTGATGGAGCACCTGCTGGACGAAGTGAGTTTCGGTGCCACCGGGCTGCAGGGGCAGACGGTCCAGGTGGATGCGGCTTATGTGGACGGCCGCCTGGGCGAGCTCAGCCGCAATGAGGACTTGTCCCGCTACATCCTCTGAGGTCCACGGACTTCGCGAAACCGCGCTCGCCGTCCCGGCGACCGCGGTTTTTTTCTGGTTGGCGGAACGTGCCCGATGAGCGGCGCCGAGGCGTGCCACACGCCACCCGTCCCGTCCGTCGGGAATCCCCATGTGTAACAGGGCTTTCAAGCATCACATTCATAGGCCGCTGTAAGTGCTTGCTTTTGCTGCATTTTTAAGCAAGAAGTTGCTTCAAAATGTGTCCTAAGTGGTTGATTTCATTGGAAAAAATATCTGGCCACCGGCTTGCATGCGACGGATTTCCTGATAAAGTGGAAAAAAGTGCAATTAAGTGGTGAAAAGTGTTTTCCAAGGGCTGATCACGGTGTTCCAGGGTGCTTCCTCTCTCAGTCTCGATGCCAAGGGTCGGCTCTCCATGCCGACCCGGCACCGTGACGCCTTGGGCACGGCCGCCGGTCAACTCACGATCACCAAACACCCACACGGCTGCCTGATGGTATTCCCTCGCGACGAGTGGGAAAAGTTCCGTTCCCGCATCGCCGCCCTGCCCATGGATGCGCAATGGTGGCGGCGCATTTTCCTCGGTAATGCCATGGATGTGGAGATGGATGCGTCGGGCCGTGTGCTGGTGTCGCCCGAACTGCGTGCCGCCGCCGGCATTGCCAAGGACGCCGTGTTGCTGGGCATGGGTTCCTACCTGGAACTGTGGGATGCCCCGACCTACGCCGCCAAGGAAGCCGAAGCGATGCAGGCCGAGATGCCCGATGTTCTCAAGGATTTCTCGTTCTGAGGCCCCATGGTTCAAGACGCATGGCAACACCAGACGGTTCTGCTGCACGAGGCTGTCGACGCCTTGGGCATCCAGCCGGACGGGCATTATGTCGACGCCACCTTCGGACGCGGTGGGCACTCGCGCCTGATCCTGGAGAAGCTGTCAGCGAGCGGACGCCTCACGGCGTTCGACAAGGACCCGCAGGCCGTGGCGGCTGCGCAGGAACTGGCGGCCAGCGATGGCCGCTTTTCCATCCGGCACCAGGGTTTCTGCCATCTGGGCGAACTGGGGGCCAGCACGGCGGATGGGGTACTGATGGATCTGGGCGTGAGTTCGCCCCAGATCGACGACCCCGAAAGGGGTTTTTCTTTTCGTCACGATGGGCCTCTGGACATGCGCATGGACACCACGCGCGGCCAGAGCGTGGCGCAGTGGCTGGAAACGGCCGAAGTCTCCACCCTCGCGGAGGTGATACGTGAATATGGCGAAGAACGGTTTGCTCAACAGGTTGCAAAGGCGATTGATCGTCGCCGACAGGAACGGGGCCCTATTCGAACCACCCGCGAGCTGGCCGAAGTCGTGGCTGGCGCGGTCAAAACCCGCGAGCCGGGCAAGGACCCTGCAACGCGCACATTTCAGGCTTTTCGGATTTTCATCAACGCCGAGCTTGAAGAGCTGCAACAAGCGCTAGAGGCCAGCCTGCATGTCCTGCGTCCCGGAGGTCAACTGGTGGTGATCAGCTTCCATTCGCTGGAAGACCGCATGGTCAAGCAGTTCATGGCGCGGCATTCGCGCGCCGTGGTGGACCGCCGCGTGCCCTTCGCCGAACCGGCCGAGATGCAGCTGGTCCAGGTGCGCCGCGTGATGCCCTCGGCCGCCGAAGTGCAGGGCAACCCGCGTTCGCGCAGCGCCGTGATGCGCGTGGCCGAACGCACGGAGGCACCGGCATGATCCGCCTGAACCTGATGCTGCTGGCCGCGGTGATGGTGAGCGCCTTCTATCTCGTGCACACCCAGTATGAGTTTCGCCGGCTCTACACCGCGGTGGACCGGGCCCAGTCGCAGTCGCGCCGGCTCGAAGCCGACCACGAACAGCTGCGTGTGCAGAAGCAGGCGCAGGCCACGTCGGCGCGTGTGCAGCAGATCGCCACACGGCAGCTGAAGATGCGGCCGGTCAATCCCGGCATCACGGAGTATGTGACGGTGCACGCTGCACCAGCGGTAGCGGTCGCCGGGGAGGGCCGGCCATGAGCCCGCGCGGCAGCCGCAGCATCAACTACAGCGCCAGCCCTTTGCTGGCGAGCAAGACGCCGGTCTGGCGCAGCAAGTTCATCGTCGCTGCGCTGGCGCTGGCGTTTGCCGGCCTGGGTGCTCGCGCGGCGTATGTGCAGGTGTTTGGCAACGACTTTTTCCAGCGCCAGGGCGAGGTGCGGTTTGCTCGCACCCTGGAACTGCCGGCCAACCGCGGTCGCGTGCTGGATCGCAACGGCCTGATCCTGGCGACCAGCGTCGTGGCGCAAAGCCTCTGGGCCATTCCCGAAGACGTGGACAAGGCCGATCCGAAGCTCCGGACGCTGGCCCGGTTGCTGGGCCAGCCCCTGTCCGAGCTGAAGAAAAAGCTGGGCAACGAGGACAAGACCTTTGTCTGGGTTCAGCGCCAGGTGGACGAGCCGGTTGCCAAGGAAATCGCCGCGCTGGGCATCAAGGGCATCTACCAGACCCGCGAATACAAGCGCCAGTACCCCGAAGGCGAGGCCGCGGCGCACGTGGTGGGCTTCACCAACGTGGAAGATCGGGGGCAGGAGGGCGTGGAGCTGGCCTTCAACAAGCAGCTGTCGGGCCGCAACGGTTCGCGCCGGGTGATCAAGGACCGCCTGGGCCGCGTGGTCGAGGACGTGCGCGATGTCGTGCCGCCGGTGGACGGCCCGGACCTGCAGCTCTCCATTGACAGCAAGGTGCAGTATTTCGCTTACCAGAAGCTGCGTGACGCGGTGCTCTCGCACAAGGCCAAGGCCGGCAGCGTGGTGGTGCTGGACACCCAGACGGGCGAGGTGCTGGCGCTGGCCAACTACCCGAGCTACGACCCCAACCGACGGGGCAAGCTCAGCGGCGAACAGCTGCGAAACCGTGTGCTGACCGACAGTTTCGAGCCCGGCTCCACGATGAAGCCTTTCATCGCGGCGTTGGCGCTCGACAAGGGGCTGGTCAGGCCGGAGACGCAGATACAGACCGCACCGGGCCGCATCATGATCGGT
Source organism: Gammaproteobacteria bacterium (assembly GCA_018903185.1). Taxonomy (GTDB): domain Bacteria; phylum Pseudomonadota; class Gammaproteobacteria; order Burkholderiales; family Burkholderiaceae_C; genus Hydrogenophaga. The sequence goes on from JAHIQV010000498.1 coordinate 3,396, forward strand.
GGCTCCAGCATTGGCGATTCCCACCCGCATGGCATCCTGACGGTCAATGAAATCATCCAGAAATCGAGCAACGTGGGCACGGTCAAGATGGCCATGCAGATGCATCCACGCGAGATGTGGGAAATCTTTGCCCAGGCAGGTTTTGGCCAGAAGCCGCAGGTGCCATTCCCTGGCGCAGTGAGTGGGCGCC
>JAHIQV010000061.1 GCA_018903185.1 Gammaproteobacteria bacterium
ATCCCTTCTTCAGCCTGGCCAAGTCCCGGCGCACCGTGCCCATCCGCTTCGATGCCGGTGGCGTCTCGCTCACCGTCGAAGGTGTGCCCGAGCACGGCATCGCCACCATCTGGGACGCCGACGTGCTGATCTGGGCGGCCAGCCAGATCGTGCAGGCGCGCGACGAGGGCCGACCGACCTCGCGCCTCATGGCCGCCACGCCCTACGAGATCCTGCGCTTCGCCCAGCGCGCCACGGGCCAGACCGAATACCTCGGGCTGCGCGCCTCGCTGGACCGGTTGCAGTCCACGACGGTGCTGACCTCGATCCGCCAGACCGGCAAGCGCATGCACCGCTTCTCGTGGATCAACGAATGGCAGGAGCACGTGCGCCCCGATGGCCGCTCGGACGGAATCGAGTTGATCCTGCCGGACTGGTTCTATTGCGGCGTGATGGATGACGCGCTGGTGCTCACGCTCGATCCCACGTACTTCCGGCTCACCGGCGGCATCGAGCGCTGGCTGTACCGCCTCGTGCGCAAGCACGGCGGGCGCCAGCGCAACGGATGGCGCTTCGACATGCGCTACCTGCACCTGAAGTCCGGCAGCCTGCAGCGCTACCGCGACTTCGCGCTGCATCTGCGCGGCCTGGTGCTGCGCCAGGCCTTACCGGGCTACCGGCTCGCCATCGAGTGGGGCGGCCGCACCGAGTGGTTGGCCTTCCGGCCCGATCCCGGCGCACCCGGCTGGGGCGATTTGTCCACAGCGCCTGTTGAAGAAGCTGTGGATAGCGCGGGGACGGGCTCGGGAGATCACCGGCGCGGGAGTCGGGAAATCGCCGGCGCCGCCATCGGGAGATCGCCGGCGAAAAACCTTCTGAAACCCGCGTCCGGCAACGGTTTTGGCCTTCCTTAACTTTTATCCATAACAAGGACTAACTCTATGAATAAAAGATGGGGCGCGGACTGCGCTGCCCAAGAAACAGGCAGCAGGTTGTCCACGGGCGCAGAAAACCGTTTTCCAGAAACGCAGGCCAGCGGAGTCGGAAAGGTTATCGCGCTGCTTAACCAGAAGGGCGGCGCGGGCAAGACCACGCTGTCCACGCACCTGGCCGGTGAGTTCGCCAGGCAGGGAAGGCGCGTGACGCTGATCGACGCCGATCCCCAGGGCTCGGCCTTGGACTGGGCGCAGCGGCGCCTGCAGAGCACCCAGGGGCGACTCTACGGGGTCATCGGGTTGGCGAGGGACACCCTGCACCGGGAAGTGCCCCAGATCGCCCTGCAGGCCGACTACGTGGTCATCGACGGGCCGCCCCGGGTCGCGGCGCTCGCACGCTCCGCGCTGCTGGCCGCGGACCTGGTGCTGATCCCTGTTCAGCCCAGCGCTTACGACGTGTGGGCGACACAAGAGATGGTGAGCCTGATCAACGAGGCAAGAGTGTTCCGGCCTGCGCTGCGCGCGGCCTTCGTCATCAACCGGCGCGTGGTCGGCACGGTGATCGGACGCGAGGCGCGTGCCGCGCTCGCCGATCAGCCGTTTTCGACGCTGCACGCAGACGTCGCGCAGCGCATTGCGTTCGCCGACTGCGTGGCAGCGGGCAAGCTGGTGTGGGAAGTGTCGCCGAAGGGCGCGGCCGCGCGCGAGATCGCGGTGCTCGCGCAGGCCGTACAGAACGTGCTCGGCGATGCACTGGAAGAGAGCAGGGAGGTGACGCGATGACAGGCGCCGCCGATTCCCCGAAACGGCGCCGCGCACCGATCGGCCGCCGACCTGCCGCCGATCCGGCCACGGCCTGGGTGCACCGCGAGGACCACGCCGCTGCGCAGGCGAAGGCGGCGGTCTTCACCGCCCGGCTCACCATCGACGTTACGCCCGCGCTGCGCGGGCGCATCAAGGTGATCGCGTTCCAGCGCGGCGTCACGGCCGCCGACATGCTGCGCGAACTGCTGGAGCGTGAATACCCGGAGGCACGGCCATGATGCCGGCGCAGGCGCCGGGCATGCAGGCCTGGGCGCGGGCGGCGCCGCCGCCGCGCCCCACTCCGATACGCGTGTGGCTCGCTTTCGTCGAGCACCGCGTGAACGTCTGGCTGCGCTTCGGCCTGCCCGTGCGCGAAACGGTTCTGGACCGCTGGCGGCGCGCCGCGCTGTTCGCGCCGGGTGCGGTCTGCTGCCGCATCAAGTGGCTGGGCAACGACTACGGCACGGCGCTGTGGCAGCTCATGGTGCTGCAGGCGCCCATGCCGTTCGATGACGCCCAGCGCGTGGCCGGCGTGTCGCCCGGCGCGCGCATCCTGCTGCGCGCCGATGGCGAGGAGCGCGTCAAGGCCGTGCTCGCGGCCATCGACGCCATCGAACAATCCGGCATCGACCCCTGCGCCGTGGCCGCCACTTACTGGCGCACGGTGGGCAACCGGCTGGCCGTACGCCAGCCGCTTCCGGCGTACACGGCTGAGCGCCATGCGGCGCACCTCGCGCGCGGGGCGCTGCGATGACGCCGCGCATGCTTCTGCTGGCCGTGGCCGGCATCGGCCTGGCGGCGCTGTGCGCGCAGGCCTTGGTGCAACCTTCCGCGCGCATCGTCTACAACCCCAGCGCCAGCGTGGCGCGCGGCTGGTACCGCATCGCGCCGCTGGCCGGCCCTGGCTCGCTGCACGTCGGCAGCATCGTGCTGGTCCGGCTTCCCGCCAGCGTGGCCGCGTTCGCGGCGCAGCGCGACTACCTGCCTGCGGGCGTGCCCA
>JAHIQV010000062.1 GCA_018903185.1 Gammaproteobacteria bacterium
CGCTCCAGCCGAGCGGATCGCCGGTGAGCCATAGCGCTTCGGGAACGCGGCCCTCGGCCGATGCGTAGCCAGGCGTGTGACAGTCGTTGCAGCCGGCGGTCTGAGCCAGATAGCGGCCGCGCGCGACGAGCACGCGGTCCCCGTCCAATGCGGCAGCCGGGCCAGGGGCCGCCAGCGCGATGAGCGCGCAGGTTGCGGCAGCGAGGGAAAAAGTCGAGGGCATTGCTGTGGTCCTTTCCGGGATGTGTGGAGGTCCGGAAAGTTTGATCGCCAGCACCTGGCCGCGATGTGAAGAGTTAGCTAACCAAACGCTAAAAATTTGCTAAAACAAACCCATTTTGCGAAATGAATCCAGTTACGAGAAAATAGTCACATTAAAAAACAGGCAAAAGGAAGATTTGAATGGGACTTTCCCGCGCACAGATGGATCGCGTGCTCGACGAGCACTTCCGCCACCAGGCCAACGACGACGTCGAGGCCATCCTCGATCAGTTGCCACAGCAGGAGGCGGCATGAAGAAAGAATCCGGGGCGCGCGCGAATCAGTTGCGCCGCACACGCAAAGATTTGTTGCAGGCCGCTGCACGGCTCACGCGCCAGGGCCGGAATCCCAGCCTCGAGGAGGTTGCCGAGGAGGCGATGGTCTCGCGCGCCACTGCGTACCGTCACTTTCCTGATGTCAACGCGTTGATCGTCGAGGCATCCCTGGATCTCGATACGCCCCAGCCCGAGCAGTTGTTCCTCGACGGGCCACCCGAGGACCCGGTGGCCCGCATGGAGCGAGTGGACTCGGCGCTTGAGGCGATGATCCGCGACAACGAGGTTGCCCTGCGCCTGATGATGAAGCACGCGCTCGATCGCAGTGTGCGACGTACCGATGACTCGACCATTCCGATGCGCCAGAACCGCCGCACGCCGCTGATCGAGGCGGCGCTGGAGCCGGCGCGTCGCCAGTTCCGTCCTGTCGCGCTGAAAACGCTCACGCGCGCGCTGGCGATGGTGGTCGGCACCGAGTCCATGCTGGCGCTCAAGGATGTTCTGCAACTCGACGACACCGAAGCGCGGCGCGTGCGGCGCTGGGCGATTCGAGCGCTTGTTGATGCCGCTCGCAAGCCCGCCACTGCCACCTGAAGGAACTGCTGCGGTGATGCCGATTCCGCAAACTGAACCCGTCGAGGTGCGCTACTACCCGTGCGACGGCAGCGTGTTCCTGGACACGCACTACCTGATCAAGGGCGTGGCTGGTTCACTGTTCTGGAAGCTCGCGCGCGAACATGTGCGCCATCAGCGCTGCGAGTTCAGCACGCGTGAGCTTCGACTCTCTGGCCACGAACTGCGCCTTCCCGCCGTGCAGGACAACCTCAGCGTGCGCCTGCTGTTGCTGCAGCGTCGACTCGCAGAGCGCCATGCCGCCATGCAAATCCAGCGCACCGGTCGCGGCCGATTCCGCATCGAAGTGGCCAGGCCGCTTCTGCTGCACGAGGTATGTGGACCGGCCAGCGATGTCCCGGCCACGCTCCCTGCCACGTTTGCCGCCGCGACTGTGTTCGCACTGCCGGGCTGATGTCGCAGCCGAGAGTGCGGATGGCAGTCGGCAAGGAACGGGCGGCCTGTACGGCATTTGCGGGTTTCGCAGCCTGGCCACCAGCCTGTCCTTGACAAGCCAGGCTGGTGGCACTGTGTACATTGCAGGCTCAACCAAGGAGGACACAGCCATGCGGGTTTTTCTGATCGATGCGGACAACCTTTCTTCGCCCGCCTGGGTGGACGAAGCCTTCAAGGCACTTGAAGCCGCCGAGGGCAGTTTCGCGGTGCGGCGGGCCTATGGCAGCGCCGAAAACCTCAAGGGCCTGGCCGACACGCTGCGCACCTGGGCCATCCGGCCGTTCGTGAACCTGTCGCTGAGCAAGAACACGACCGACATCGCGCTCGCCGCCGATGCCATGGCGTTTGCCTGCCAGCAACCGGCGCCGGCCATGATCGTCATCGGCTCGGGCGATGCGGACTTTGTGCCGCTGGTGGTGCGGCTGCGGGAACGCGGCATCCAGGTGGTCTGCGTCTCCGAGGCGAGCAAGATGGCGCCCGAAGCGGTGCCGGCCTACGACCGCGTGTTGTATGTCGGACCTGCGAGGTCCGCTCGGACCTCAGCGCCGTCGCCTGCACCAGCGGCAGCGCCCGCGAAGGCCCGCCGCTCGGCGCCCGCGGCTGCGCCGACCACCAAGGCCGCTGCGAAAAAGGTGCCGGCCAAAAAGGCGGTCACCCGCAAGGAAGTGCCCGCGGCCCCACCCGCTCCGAAGGAGTCCGCACGCAAGACGGCCGCGAAGCCGGCCGCGCCTGGCGATGGCCTCACGGTGCCGCGCATCCTCGTCGCGGTACCGGCCCTCGAAGCCGGTGCCTGGCTACCCCTGGGTGAAGTGGCCAAGGCCCTGCGCGATGGCGGCTTGCTGGGCAAGAGCGCGCTGTCGACCAAGCTGTTCAAGAAGTTTCCAGGGCACTTCGAGCTCCGGCCCGGCCGGCAGCCCAACGAGGTTCGCCTGGTGTCGCCTCCAGCTGCCACCTGAGCGCAGTCAGTGCCCCACGGGTGCGTACACGGGCGGCGCGCAGCAGCCCGGTCAATGCGCGGCCAGATCCAAGCTCCATGGCTCCGGTGGAGGGTTCAATCCGTTTCATTCGTGTCGGTCTGTAAGTGCTCTTGTGGCTGTCCCGAGCGGGGGAGTACGCTGCCTTCCCCCTCGCGGTCGGTGCTGACCGGGATGCCAGTCGATCGATGGCGACGGGACCCGATGACGTCAACAACACACAGGAGACGGATATGAAGAAGACCGGTATGGATGCTCGGCGCCTGGCCCGTGGACGGTGGAGTGCGACGGCGGTCGCTGCGATGCTCGTGGTGGCTTGCGGCGGAGGTGGCGAGAGCGGCAGCGCCACCTCCGGCGACGCGGCGGTGGCCAAGCTGGCGCCTGCCGGCTCTTCTGCATCGGGGGATTCCTCCAGCTGCGCCAACAGGGTCAACAACACGTTCCAGAAGCTGCTCGAATGCGTCACGCTCGACGGCGTGCGGCGCCACCAGGCGGCCCTGCAGGCGATCGCGGATGCGAACAACGGCATCCGCACCTCGGGCACGCCGGGCTACGACGCTTCGGTGGGCTACGCGGCGGAGGTGCTGCGCGAGGCGGGCTATCTGGTCACCATCACGGACTTCCAGTTCCAGACCTTCATCACCCTCTCGGGCACCGTGCTGGAGCAGGTGGCGCCCGGACCGACGGCGCCGCTGGCCAACAACACCATGGAGTACTCGGGCAGCGGCGACATCACGGCCCCGGTGACGGCCCTGCTGGCCCCGCCAGCCGATGCCACGCCAGGCTGCGAGGCCGCAGACTTCGCCGGTTTTCCGGCCGGGAACATCGCGCTCATCAGCCGCGGGGCCTGCACCTTCGCCATCAAGGCCACCAACGCCCATGCGGCCGGGGCCAGCGGCGTCGTGATCTACAACAACGCCGACGGCGACCTCAACGGCACGCTGGGCGAGGCCTTCGCGCTGGACATCGGTGTCACCTCGGTCACCCAGGCCCTGGGGCAGCAGCTGGCGGCGACGCCGGGCCTGGTGCTCAGGCTCAAGACCGACACCTTCCGTGGCGAGGCCACCACCAGCAACCTGATCGCCGAATCGCCTGCGGGCGACCCGAACAATGTGGTGATGGTGGGCGCGCACCTCGACTCGGTCAATGAAGGCCCGGGCATCAACGACAACGGCTCGGGTGTCGCGGCGATCCTGGAGACCGCGGTCCAGATGGCCAAGGTCAAGCCCCGCAACAAGCTGCGCTTTGCGCTGTGGGGCGCGGAAGAGGCCGGTCTGGTGGGCTCCACGAACTATGTCGACGGGCTGTCCCAGGCCGAGAAGGAGCGCATCGCGCTGTACCTGAACTTCGACATGATCGGTTCGCCCAACCACGTGTTCTTCGTCTACGACGGCGACGACTCGGACGCCACGGGTGAAGGCCCCGGCCCGGGCGGATCGGACCAGATCGAAAAAGCGTTCGAGGCCTTCTACATGCAGCGGGGTGTGCCGTTCAAGGGCACCGACTTCGACGGGCGCTCGGACTACCGGGCCTTCATCGAAAACCTGATCCCGGCGGGCGGCCTGTTCACTGGCGCCGAAGGCATCAAGACAGCCGCCGAGGCCGCGTCCTGGGGCGGCACCGCAGGCCAGGCCTACGACCCGTGTTACCACCAGGCCTGCGACACCTTCGCCAACAACAACGACGCGGCGCTCGACGTGAACGCCGATGCGGTGGCCTACACCACGCTGCTGTTCTCGATGAACACCTCGACCGTGAACGACCAGCGTGGCAAGGGCAACTTCCGCATGCCGGCGCTCAAGCCGCTGCATCCGGTGCCGTCGGCGAACTGAGCGGTCTACACCCCTGCCCGCCGCACAGCTGGCAGGGGAGGGGGCAAGTCTTCGGCCAGCAGGATGCACATGCCCGTTCCTTGATCGGATCAGGCGTACAGCGTGGCGCCCGCTGCGCGCACCAGGGCGGCGCGGGTGCCGCCCAATGCATCCACCACCGGCTGCCACACGCCTGCATACGGCGGCAATGCGTCGGGCGCGAACGCGGTGTGGGGCCAGTCGGAGCCCCAGACCAGGTGCTCGCCCATCAGGCTTGCGACCCGGCGAATGGAGGCTTGCAACGCGCTGTAGGGCGCCGTGGCATTCAGCCGGTACCAGCCCGACAGCTTGACCCAGGCGCCCTGGGCGGCGAGCCGCTCCAGCGTGTTCCAGGCGGGGTGCGCTGCGGGCAACTGGGCGTGCAGGCCGGCCAGGTGGTCGAGCACGGCGGTCAGGCCGCTGCCCTGGTGCAGCTCGGCGATGGTGCCCAGCTGTTCGGGCGACGCATACCACTGCACGTGCCAGCCGCGCGCCTTCAGTCGTGGTGACAAGACGCGAAACGCATCGGGCCCGTTGCCCACGGGCGATACGAGGTTGAAGCGCACGCCGCGCACGCCCAGCCGGTGCATGGCGTCGAGTTCGGCGTCGGTGACGGCGGTGTCCACCACCGCCACACCCCGGTGACGGCCCGGCTCGCGGGCCAGTGCCCGCAGGATCAGGCTGTTGTCGGTGCCATAGACGCTGGGCTGCACCAGCACGAGATGGCCCATGCCCAGCGCCGAGGCGGTTTGCTCGATCTCGGGCAGGTCGCGCAGCACCGGCTGGTAGTGGCCTGCCTGTGCCGGGTGCGTGGGGTCGAACACATGCACATGGCAGTCCCAGCCATCCGCAGGCGTGTGTTGTGTGTTCATCCGGTGGTGATGTTGCGTTCCTTGATCACCTTGGCCCACAGCGCCTGCTGCGCAGCAATGAACTTGCCCGCGCTCTGCTGGCTGGCGTCGGTAAACACGTCGCCGCCGAGCTGGCGGATGCGGCCGAGCACCTCGGCGTCTTCCAGCGCCTTGCGGATGGCCGCGACCAGCGTGGCCTTCACATCGGCGGCCATGCCGGCCGGCCCGAGGATGGGGTTCCACTCCAGCACCTCGTAGCCGCTGACGCCGGCCTCGGCCATGGTCGGCACGTCGGGCAGCGAACGCGCACGCAGCGTGCTGGTGACGGCGAGCGGGCGCAGCTTGCCGGCCTTGATGTGGCCCAGCGACGAGGCCACGTTGGCAAAGAACAGCGGCACCTGGCCGCCCATCACATCGTTCATGGCCGGGCCGCCGCCGCGGTAGGCCACGTGGGTCAGCGTCACGCCGGCGCGCTGCTCGAACAGGGCGCCGGCCAGGTGCTGGGCCGAGCCGTTGCCCGACGAGGCGTAGTTCAGCGGACCGGCCTTGGCCAGGCGGATCACGTCTCTCACGCTCTTTGCTTCGAAGCTCGGCGTGCACACCAGCACGTTGGGGAAGGTGGCCAGCACGGCCAGGGGCGTGAAAGCGGTGGCGGCGTTGTAGGGCAGCTTGGGAAAGAGCGAGGGCGTGACGGCAAACGATGAGGCGTCGAGCAGCAGCACGCTGCCGTCGGCGGTCGCGCGCGCCACATGCCCGGCCGCCAGCTGCCCGCTGGCACCGGCCTTGTTTTCCACCACCACGGTCTGGCCGAGCGCGGCCTCCAGCCGGGGCGCGATGGTGCGGGCCATGAGGTCGGCACCACCACCGGGCGGGTAAGAGACGATCAGCGTGATCGGCTTGCCACCAGCGATCTTGCCTTGCGCGTGCGCGCCGATCCAGGGAGCGGCCAGGGTCGCGCCCGCCGCCGTGATGAGGGTGCGGCGTGAGAGCCGGACGTCGATGGGAATGCAGATCTTGCTCATGGTGTCTCCTTCAGGTGATGTTGACGGTGTAGTGAAACGCGTGCGCGTCACCGCGCGTGTTGCGCAGTTCGACACAGCGCC
>JAHIQV010000499.1 GCA_018903185.1 Gammaproteobacteria bacterium
CCATATCGCTGTGTCTCTGTGTCTGGGTCAGGCCAGCGCAGGGGCCGCCGGCTGTGGCTCCCCGCTGGGCTGGTTGAAATAGGCCGCGACCGTGGGGTGCGGGTGGTGCGAGAGCGCGTCCATCGTGTCCAGTGCGATCACGCGGCCTTCGGCCAGCACGGCGACGCGGTCGCACACCCGCCACAGCAGCGCCAGGTCGTGGGTGACGATCACGATGGTCGGTCCGAACAGCTCGCGCGTGGCCAGGATCAGGTCGTCCACGCCGCGCGAACTGGCCGGGTCCAGGCCCGAGGTCGGTTCGTCCAGGAACAGCAGTTCGGGGTCGAGCGCGATGGCGCGCGCCAGCGCCGCGCGCTTGAGCATGCCGCCGCTCAGTTCGCTGGGCCGCTTGAGCCCGGCTTCGGGCGGCAGGCCGGTCAGGGCCAGCTTCCACTCGGCGATGCGGTCGATCAGCGTGTCGTCCAGCGCGCTGTGCTCACGCAAAGGCAGGCCGACGTTCTGCCGCACCGTCAGCGCACCGAACAGGCCACCGCGCTGGAACATCACGCCCCAGCGCTTGCGCAGCGCGAGGCCTTGCACCGCGTTGAGCGCCGTGAGGTCTTCACCCAGCACGCGCACCTGGCCCGAGCTGGGTTGCTGCAGCCCGATCATCTCGCGCAGCAGCACCGACTTGCCCGAGCCGCTGCCCCCGGCCAGCCCCAGGATCTCGCCGCGCTTCACGCTCAGGTCCAGCCCCTCGTGAACGGTGTGGCTGCCGAAGCGGGTGCAGATCTGCTGCAGCTCGATCACGTGGTCGTTGGCTGCCGCCATCTCACAGCCCCAGCATGTTGAACGCGACCGAGAACAGAGCGTCGGCGACGATGATCGTGAAGATCGACTGCACCACGCTCAGCGTCGTCTGCCGGCCCACGCTGTCGGCGCTGCCCGAGGTGCGCAGGCCCTGGAAGCAGCCGACGGTGGCGATGATGAACGCGAAGACCAGCGACTTGCCCAGGCCGACCAGCAGGGCCGAGCCTTGCATCACGCGGCCGAAGCGGTCGATGAACTCGCCAAAGCCGATGTCCAGTTGCGAGCGCGCCATCACCATGCCGCCAAAGACGCCGGCGATGTCGGCGAACACCGTCAGCAAGGGCAGGGCGATGGCCAGGGCGATGATCTTGGGCAGCACCAGGCGCTGCAAGGGGTCGATGCCGATGGTGCGCAAGGCGTCGACTTCTTCGGCGACCACCATGGTGCCGATCTGCGCCGCGTAGGCCGAGCCGGAGCGCCCGGCAATGATGATGGCCCCGATCAGGGGTGCAAACTCGCGCAGCATGGCGTAGCCAACCAGCTCCACCACGAAGACGTTGGCGCCGTAGTGGCGCAGCTGGTCGGCGCCCTGGTAGGCCACCACGATGCCGAGCAGGAAGGCGGTCAGGCCGATGATGGGCAGGGCATCGAAGCCGCCGATCTGCACCTCGTGCCAGATCGCGCGCAGCCGCCACTGCCCGGGATGGCGCAGCACCCGCATCGCCGCGATGGCGATCTCGCCGATGAAGTGCAGATACGCCAGGACCTGCTGGGCCGCGGCCACCGCGCGCTGGCCGGTCTGGTGCAGCAGGCCGTGTCGCGGCTCCTGCGGCAGGGACTGGCCCGCACCCGCCTGCACCTGCTGCATCAGCGCCGCTGCCCGCGGAGGCCAGTCGCGCAAGCTCGGCGCCGCGCTGCCGGCCGGCAGCCAGCGTTGCAGCACCCAGGCACCGGCCGAATCGATGTCCTGCAGCGCCGAGCCGTCCAGTGTGAGCGGTGGCGTGGTGGCGACCGGCAGGGCCTGGGCTTTCAGCAGCGGCCCCAGTCCCTGCAGTGTCCAGTGGCCGTGCAGGGTCCAGACCCCGTCCGGGCCGGGCGCAAGCGCGGCCTGTGTCGGAGAGGCGCTGGGGACGGATGGAAAAGGCGCAGACATGCGGTACCAAGGTTGCGCTCGAACGGCGCTGGTGTCCGTGCGTTATCGCACACGACGGCTGAAACCCTGAGCCGCCGCCTGGGGTTTCCGTCGATCAGGACGGTCTGGGTGAAGGGGGTTTTTTTGCCAGACGCTCCCAGTCCCGCAGCGTCTGCTGCAAGCGGTTCCTGGCGTCGGGGTGGCCGTTGCTGAAGGCCTCGGCCAGCCGCTTTTTCAGCGCTTCGGCGGGCACGGGTGCGCCGGTGGCCTTGAGCTGATCGATCAGCAGCATGACCGTTTGAAAGTGCCCGGACGTGATGGCCAGTTCCAGCATGCTCTGGCCGTTTTCGTTGAGGTCATGAACGTTCGCGCCATGCTCGATCATGTGCTTGAGCAGGCTCGCCTTGCCGGCCTGGCAGGCCCAATGCAGGGGCACCAGGCCCCCGTCAAGCCGGGCCGTGAAATCGGCATCGGGCGCAAGCAGGTCGGCGGCCAGTGGCCAGCCCGACGCCTTGATCATTTGCTGGTGTTTCCAATCGGACATCGGATGGGCGGCGCCTGGGTGGATGCGCTGTGTGTTCGGGGGTGGGGCAGTCTCTCACAAGCGGTCGGGCGCGTGAAGGTCGATCCGCCGATACAGACGTTTCTCAATGAAAATCCCGGCTCTCCGTCGCCAGCCGGCCCAGCAGCGGCGTGAGGTCTTCCAGGTGGCCGGCGATGAGGTTGCAGACTTCGCCTTCGCGCTGCCACACGCCGTGCACCGCCATCAGCCGTGAACGGGTGAGGGCGCTGCGCTGGCGCTCGCGCAGGGCTTTCCAGACGATGACCTGCACCACGCCGGTTTCGTCTTCCAGCGTGACGAACACCACGCCCTTGGAGGTGCCGGGTTGCTGGCGGCCGGTGACGATGCCGCAGGCGCGCACCAGCCTGCCGTCGGGCGCGTCTTTCAGCGCTTCGGCGGTCATGAAGCGGCGCGCC
>JAHIQV010000500.1 GCA_018903185.1 Gammaproteobacteria bacterium
CGAAATGCACGCCTGGCCGGGGCATGATCTGGCGCTCGAAGGCGTCGCCATGCAGGTCGATGATGCCCGGCATCACGCGCAGGCCACGGGCGTCCATCACGGGTGCACCGTTGGCTTCGCTGCCGATCTCCACGATGACGCCGTGGTCCACCGTGATGACCACGTCATCCTGAAAACCCGAGGGCAGCAAGGCGCTGCCTCCTGCGATCGCAAACCGTTCCAATGTGTTCATGCCTGGTGTCCCCAGTGATCAAAAGCCGTCCAGCCTGCCCCATTTGTGTGACAGCCGCACGACGAAAAAGCCCTGTCATGCAAGTCATGAAAATTTCATGTCGTCTACACAACTTTGTCATCCCATGCCGTCACGCTCACGAAGTTGTCTAAACCACTTGGAGCTGCCACATGAACTGGACCAAACACCTCGCCACCGCCGCCGCGGTGATCGGCCTCACCGCCACGGCTTTCTCGGCCCAGGCGCAAACGCTGCGCCTGGCCGTCACCGACATCGTCGGACTGGAGAACCTGCAGCGCGAATACGCGGGCTTCCAGAAGATCCTGTCGGAAAAGTCCGGCATGAAGGTTGAGCTGTTCCCCGTGCCCAACCGCACCGCCGCGGTGGAAGCGCTGAACGCGAAGAAGATCGACCTCGTGCTGACCGGCCCGGCCGAGTACGTGGTGTTCAAGAAGCGCACCGACGCCAAGCTGGTGGTGGGCTTCAGCCGCCCCGAGTACTACGGCTCGGTGGTCACGCTGGTGGGCTCGGGCATCGACGGCGTGGAAGACCTCAAGGGCAAGAAGGTCGCCCTGGGTGACGTCGGGTCCACCTCGCGCCACCTGTCGCCGATCCAGGTGCTGGCCGACCTGGGCCTCAAGCCCGGGCAGGACGTGCAGATCCTGCACATCAACCGCAACGTGGCGGTCGAGGCCATGAAGCGCGGCGACGTGTCCGCCGTCGGCATCAACCGCACCGATCTGCCCGGTCTGTCCAAGCGCCACCCCGATGTGGTCTTCAAGGTGATCGCCCGCGGCCGCGACCTGCCCAACGACGTGCTGCTCGCCGGCACCCATGTGTCCGATGCCGTGGTCGCCCAGATGAAGAAGGTCTTCAGCGAGAACTCCGAAGCGCTGGTCGCTGCCGTGCTGCTCGGCCCGGACGAAAACCAGAAGTTCCAGGGCATGAAGTTCATCCCCAGCATCAGCGACGCCGACTACAACTACGTGCGCAAGATGTACGCCACCATCGGCCAGGCGCAGTACGCCGCCTTCGTCGGTGATTGAGCGCGGCGCCATGTCCGGCTGGCCCGAACCCGCTGCCCGTATGTTGCATCCCTTCACACCCGTGACGACGTTCGTCGGTGCGTCGCCCGCCATGGGTCCGGGCATGGCGGCCACCAGCGGCCTGGTCGCCGATCTGGTGGTGAGCGCGCTGGGCAAGTCCTTCGAGCCGGGAACGCTGGTGCTCCGCAACGTGCACTTCCAGGTGACGGCGGGGCAGCGTGTGGCGCTCATCGGCGCCAACGGCGCGGGCAAGTCCACGCTGCTGCGCTGCTGCATGCACCTGATCCGGCCCGACGCGGGCGAGGTGCGGCTGTTCGGCACGCCGCTGGGCGGGCTCGACGCGCAGGCGCTGCGCCGGTTGCGTGCCCAGGTGGGTTTCGTGTTCCAGAAACACAACCTGGTGCCGCGCCTCTCGGCCCTGTCCAACGTGCTGCACGGGGCCTTGCCACGCGCACCGCTGGCCCGCGCCTGGTTGCAGAGCCTGGCCCCGGCGGCGTTGCGTGAGGAGGCCATGCACTGTCTGGAGCGCGTGGGACTGACCCACATCGCCCTGCGCCGCACCGACAAACTCTCGGGTGGCCAGTCGCAGCGTGTGGCCGTGGCGCGCGCCCTGATGCAGCGGCCCCGCCTCATCGTGGCCGACGAGCCTGCCGCCAGCCTGGACCCGGTGGCCGGCGACGAGGTCATGTCGCTGTTTTCCGGCCTGGTGAAATCCGAAGGCCTGACCATGGTCTTCACCTCCCACGACCTGGTGCACGCCGTGAAATACGCCGACCGGGTCATTGCCCTGCAACGCGGCGAGATCGTGCTCGATGCCCTGAGCCACGAGATCGACGTCGCCGAACTGAGAGCCCTGTATGCCTGAGCACACCGCCACCCCGGCCCTGCGCGCTTTGCCGGACCGTTTCGAGCGGACCAGCCCGACCAGCTTCATGCTCTGGCTGATCGTGCTCGGCTTCTTCGCCTGGTCGGTGAACAAGACCGGTGTCTCGTTCAGTGACCTCTGGGGCGGCATTCCGCAGATGACACGCCTGGTGGGCGAGATGCTGCCGCCGTCCACCGCGCGGCTGGAGGCCGTGGGCTGGGCGCTGCTGGAGACTTTCCAGATGGCCTTCGTGGGCACGGTGGTCGGGGTGCTGCTGAGCGTGCCGATCGCCGTGCTGGCCACGCCGCACCTCTCGCCCCATCCGCTGGTCTACCACGCGGCGCGCAACCTGATCGCCTTCTTCCGCACCGTGCCCGACCTGGTGTGGGCGCTGCTCTTCGTGGTGTCGGTGGGACTCGGGCCGTTCGCCGGCACCCTGGCCATCGTCATCGACAAGATCGGGTTCTGTGGCCGTTTCTTTGCCGAGGCCATGGAAGAGGTGGACCGCGGGCCGCAGGAGGCGCTCTCGGCCATGGGGGCGAGCCGCCTGTCGCTGATCATGTGCGCGGTGTTCCCCGCCGCCATGCCGTCGTTCATCAACACCTCGCTGTTCAGCCTGGAGAAGGCCACACGTTCGTCGGTGGTGCTCGGGCTGGTGGGGGCGGGGGGTATCGGCATCGAGCTGAAGGTGGCGATGGACCTGTTCAACTACGACGAGGCGGCCACCATCATCCTGGCGATCTTCGCGCTGGTGGTGCTGGTCGAACGGCTGAGCGCTCTGCTGCGCAAGAAGGTCTTGTAGTTCAGGCGCCCGGCGCGCTCTGCAACCAGCGCCGCACCTGGTCCGTCACCCAGCGCGGATCGTCCAGCGGCAGGTCGTGGCCAGCCGCCGGGTGCATCCGCAGCGGGCAGTGCCAGGCGTCGGCGATGGCCTGCGAGCAGCGGCTGTCGACCAGCTGGTCGTGCTCGCTGGCCAGCAACAACAGGGGAACGCCGGGCGCCTCCCGGGGCGCGCGGTAACGGGCCGCGGCGAGCAGCTGGCGCACGGCGTTGCCGGCGCTCACCGGGCGGTGGCGGCGCACGGCCGCCCAGTCCGGGATCACCTCGCGCAGTTGATCCGGCTGGTTGCTGGTGAGCCGCAGCACCGTCTGTTCGATGACTTCGGGCGAAGCCCCGCCCAGGGCCAGTCGCAGCAGGGCCCCATAGTTGGCGGGCCGGAGCCGGTGGTGCAGGGGGCTGAACGGCCGCATGCTGGTGTTGATCAGCACGCAGCCGTCCAGTTCGTCGGGCGCCACACGCGCCCACTCGGCAGCCACCATGGCGCCGAGCGACATGGCGAGCAGGGTCACCGGGGTCTGAATGCCGCGGCGGATGCATTCGTCCCGGCAGGCGGCCACCATGCCGGCCACCGAGAGCGGGCTGGTCTGGCGGCGGTGTTCACCATTGCCCGGCAGGTCCAGCGTGAGGATGCGGGCGCGGGGCAGGGCCTGCTGGAAGACGGTGGTGAAACGTCCCCAGTGCGCGGCTTCGCGCGTCAGGCCCCTGAGGAAAATCCAGGTGGTCATGGGGAACCCTCCTTCTTTCGCTCGCTGCACCTTGTGGCTGCGGCAGGCGCTGCCCGGCGGGGGCTCATCC
>JAHIQV010000063.1 GCA_018903185.1 Gammaproteobacteria bacterium
AGCAGGGCGATCGCCACGAAGGTGAGCGCCGCCAGGCCGATGCACACCCCGATGCCCATGGCGTTCTTGCCGAGTGCGGCGATCAGCTTGATGCCGGTGGCGGTGATGAGGCCGGCGGCCACCGCCCCCATGCCGCGCAGCGCAGCTTGTGCGGTGGCACTGTCGGCCACGCTGCCGTAGAGCGCCGCCAGCAGCAGCACGATCACCAGCGGCGCGGCCAGCATGCCGGTGAGCGCGGCCAGCGCGCCGGGCAGGCCGAAGTAGCGCCCGCCGATCATCATCGAGAGGTTGACCACGTTGGGCCCCGGCATGATCTGCGCCACGGCCCAGTCCTCCACGAACTGATCGCGCGTCATCCAGCGTTTTTTCTCCACCAGCTCGCGCTGCACCACCGCCAGCACGCCGCCAAAGCCCTGCAGGGCCAGCCAGGTGAACGACATGAAGAGGTCGGTTTTGGATCGGGGCTGGTTGGGGGCGGCGTCAATGGCCGGGTCGAGGGTGCTTGCTGGGGCGGGCATGGCTCGATTATCGGGTGCCGGGCCTGGCCTCATGAGGCGCCTGCCACGGTGGCGGCGCCAGGGTCACAGGGTGAGTTCCCAGTGTTCACCCACCAGGTCACGGCCGTAGCTGTGGTGCGCCTCACTGCCCATGAGGGTGAAGCCGCGCCGGGCGTAGATGGCGCGCGCGGCGTCGAGGTTGCGGTTGGTCCAGAGCACCATCTTGCGGTAGCCCCTGTCGCGCGCGAAAGCGATGCAATCGTCGGTCAGCCGCCCGCCCAGGCCGAGGCCGCGTGCCGCGGGCGAGAGGATCAGCAGGCGCAGCTGGGCCACCGTCTTGCTCTTGCGAACCACGAAGGCCGAACCCACGCGTTCGCCGTCGAGTTCGGCGATCCAGCCGCGCTCCCAGGCCGGGTCGTGGCGCTTCATCATGCCGGCCACGATGCTGGCCACCAGGGCCTCGAACTCGGCGTTCCAGCCGTATTCGCGCCAGTAGAGCTCGCCGTGCTGCTGGATCACCCAGCCCATGTCGCCCGGTCGCGGTTCGCGCAGGGTCACACCGGGAGGCAAAGGGTTGGTCATTTCAGTTTCCAAAGGTGGAGCGCGACCCGCCTCGAACGCCACAGCCCAACCCAGAGGCACCGCCGGGCCGGCTTCGCCGGACGGCCAGTGCCGCCCCCCTGGAGGGGGGGGGTGACGCGAAGCGGCGCGGGGGGTGCTCCATCTACACCGACATGCCGCCTGAGACTTCGATCACCGCACCGTTGATGTAGCTCGCTTCGTCGCTCGCCAGGAAGGCGTAGACGTTGGCGATCTCCTCCGGCTGGCCCAGGCGGCGCAGCGGCACGCGGTGTTCCATCTCGGCGATCACCTTCTCGGGGATGGTGCTGAGGATGGGGGTGGCGATGAAACCCGGCGCCACGGCGTTCACGCGCACGCCCTTGGGGCCGAGTTCGCGGCTCCAGGTCTTGGTGAAGCCGATCACGCCGAACTTGGTGGCCGCGTAGTTGGTCTGGCCGAAGTTGCCGTAGATGCCCACCACCGAGCTGGCGTTGAGGATCACGCCGGCGCCCTGTTCGACCATGATGTCGGCCACCGCCTGCGCGCAGTGGAAGACCCCGCGCAGGTTGACGTCGATCACGCGGTCGAACTGCTCCAGCGTCATCTTCTGCAGCCGCGCGTCCTGCGTGATGCCGGCGTTGTTCACCAGCACGTCGATGCGGCCAAAACGCGCCAGCACCTGGCCCACCACGGCGTCGACCATTTCGCGCTGGGTCACGTCCATCACGAAGCCGGCCGCCTGGGCGCCGAGCGCCTGGCACTGCTGCACCGCTTCGTCCACCGCGGCCTGCTTCACGTCGCAGACGATGACGGTCGCGCCTTCGCGCGCGAACTTGAGCGCGGTGGCCAGGCCAATGCCTTGTGCGGCGCCGGTGATGAGGCTGATCTTTCCTTCGAGTCGTTTCATGGTTCAGGATCGTGGGTTTCGAAAAAAAAAGCCGACGGGCTTTGGCATCCGCCGGCTGCTGGGGAAAAAGTGTAGCGGCGCCGTTCAGTACACCGGCTGGTGCTGGCGGATTGCTTTCTTCACGGCATCGGTCAGTGCAAAACCCGGGCCGAACTTCGCTGCCAGTTCGGCGCAGCGTTTCTCGAACGCCTCGATGCCCATGCCGTAGATGAACTGCAGCGCGCCGCCGGTCCAGGCCGGGAAGCCGATGCCGAAGATCGAGCCGATGTTGCCGTCGTGCACGCTGGTGAGCACGCCTTCGGCCAGGCAGCGCGCCGTCTCCACCGACTGGCGGTAGAGCAGGCGGTCTTTCACGTCCTGCAGGTCCCAGGCGACCTCCGGTTTTTCGAACAGGGTCTTGAGCTGCGGCCAGAGGGTTTTCTTCTGTCCTGCGGGATAGTCGTAGAAACCGGCGCCGGCCGCGCGGCCGCTGCGGTGGTGCTGCTTCACCATGTGCTCCACCAGCGCCTCGCCCGGCGTGGTGTCGTAGTGGCGGCCTTCTTCGGCGAAGTCGGCGCGGGTCTGTTCCAGCACGTGCACCGACAGCGAGAGCGCGGTCTCGTCCAGCACGGCCAGCGGCCCCACCGGCATGCCAGCCTGCATGGCGGCGTTTTCGATCACCGGCGCCGGAATGCCTTCGCCCAGCATCGCCGC
>JAHIQV010000501.1 GCA_018903185.1 Gammaproteobacteria bacterium
CACACCATCCTGCTCCACCATCCGTACCACGCCTGATGGGGCCCTGCGCGGAATCGTGCAGAATGAAACACAGACCATCCAACCCGGAGCTTCCATGCTGACCGAAGACGGCAAACACCTCTACGTTTCCTACGATGAGTACCACAACCTCATCGAAAAGCTGGCGCTCAAGGTGTACCAGTCGGGCTGGCGGTTCGACACCATCCTGTGCCTGGCGCGCGGGGGCATGCGTCCGGGTGATGTGCTGTCGCGCATCTTTGATGTGCCGCTGGCCATCATGTCCACCAGTTCGTACCGCGCCAACGCGGGCACCCAGCAGGGCAATCTGGACATCGCGCGCTACATCACGACCCCCAAGGGCGAGATCGCCGGCAAGGTCCTGCTGGTCGACGATCTGGCCGACTCCGGCCACACGCTCAAGGCGGTGATCGAGATGCTGAAGAACAACTATGCGCCCATCACCGAGCTGCGCAGCGCGGTGATCTGGACCAAGCAGCTCTCGACCTTCACACCCGACTACTCGGTGGAATTCCTGCCGACCAACCCCTGGATCCACCAGCCGTTCGAAGGCTATGACAGCATGCGCCCCGAGCAGCTGCTGGAAAAATGGAAGCTCTGAGCTGAATGAGCGATCTCTCCACCCAACTGATTCACCATCCGTACCGCCCGCCTGAGGGGTTTGATGCCGTTGCGCCGGGCGTTCACAAAGCGTCCACCGTCATCTTCCCCCATGTGCAGGCGCTGCGCACGCAGGAGTGGAAAGACAAGAGCGGCTACACCTACGGCCTGCACGGCACGCCCACCACCTTCATTCTCGAAGAACGCATTGCCACCATCGAAGGCGGGCGCTTTTGCGTGCTGGCGCCCAGTGGCCTGTCGGCCGTGTCACTGGTGGACATGGCCTTTTTGCGGCAGGGAGACGAACTGCTGATTCCCGACAACGCCTACGGGCCGAACAAGGCTTTTGCCAGCGTCGAGCTGGCGGCCTGGGGCATCACGCACCGCTACTACGATGCGCAGAACCCGTCCGACCTGGCCGCCAAGATCAGCCCCGCCACGCGCCTGGTGTGGCTCGAAGCGCCGGGGTCCATCACGCTGGAGTTCCCCGATCTGCCCGCGCTGGTGGCCACGGTGCAACAGGCCAATGCCGCCCGCGACGGCGAGCGCCCTGTGCTGACCGCGCTCGACAACACCTGGGGCGCCGGGGTCGCGTTCAATGCCTTCGATCTGGGCGCCGACATGTCCATGCAGGCGCTCACCAAGTACCCGAGTGGTGGCGCCGACGTGCTCATGGGCTCGGTCGTCACACGCGACGAGTCGCTGCACCAGCAACTGCTGATGACGCACATGCGCCTGGGACTCGGGGTCAGCGGCAACGACACCGAACTCGTGCTGCGGGGCCTCAACACCATGGCCCTGCGCTACCAGGCACAGGACGCCGCCACGCGCGCACTCGCCACCTGGATGCAGGCGCAGCCCGGTGTGGTGCAGGTGCTGCACCCGGCCTTGCCCGGTTCTCCAGGTCACGCCAACTGGCGCCGTGACGCGAAGGCCGCAGCGTGTCTCTTCAGCGTGGTGTTTGATCCGCGTTTCAGCCTGGCACAGGTGGACGCCTTCTGCGATCGGTTGAAGCTGTTCAAGCTGGGCTGGAGCTGGGCGGGTCCCATCAGCCTCTGCGCGCCGTACAGCGTGTCTTCGATCCGCACCCAGGCCTGGCCCCACAAGGGGGGCTTTGTGCGCTTTGCCGTCGGTCTTGAAGCTGTTGATGACCTGCGCGCCGATCTGGCGCAAGCGCTGGCTACACTCAACGCCTGACCGATCCTTCCAACCCCTCCAAAGAAAGACTGTTTTGGCCACTCCCAATTACGGATACGAAAAGCGCCAGCGCGAGCTCGCCAAAAAGAAAAAGAAGGAAGAGAAGTTGCGTGCCAAGGCTTCGGGCAAGCCGCACGACGGCAGCGATGTGCCCGAAGCGCCGACCGAGCAGACCCCTGATTCTGGCCAGAACGCCGCCCCGGGCGGCGAGGGCCGGGGCTGATCACCTGCCGTCGCGTTCAACCACCCATCTCGGTCACAACCGCCTGCAGGAAGCAGCGCGGTCCAAAGAAGCCTGA
>JAHIQV010000502.1 GCA_018903185.1 Gammaproteobacteria bacterium
CTCTGGGCGCTGCCGCCGGGCGCGGCACCGCGTTCACTGGGCGTGCTGAGTCAGGAGAAGCTGCTGCAGCTGGCGGCCGACCAGCGCGACGTGCGCGAAGTGCCGGCGCTGGCAATCAGCCTGGAGCCCAAGGGCGGCGTGCCGAGCGAAACCGGTCCGACCGGGCCGGTGTTGTTCAAAGGCGCGCTGATCCAGAAGATGTTGTGAGCGCCGGCGGCCTCACTGCCGCGCGGTGCGCACGTTCGCTGGCGGCAGCTGTGGGTGGCTGCTGCGCCAGGGGTTGATGTCGAGTCCGCCGCGGCGCGTGTAGCGGGCGTAGACCATGAGCTTGGTGGGCTTGCAACGCGCCATGATGTCCGTGTAGATGCGCTCGACGCACTGCTCGTGGAACTCGTTGTGGTTGCGGAAACTCACGATGTACTGCAGCAGGCCGGCCTGGTGAATCTGCGGGCCGCTGTAGCGGATCTGCACGCTGCCCCAGTCGGGCTGACCGGTGACGAGGCAGTTGCTCTTCAGAAGATGGCTCACCAGGGTTTCTTCCACCGGCTTTTCATCCAGGGCGGCGCTCAGCAGCTCGGGCGCAGGCTGGTAGTGGTCACATTCCACGTCGAGCCGGTCAATCGACAAACCTTCCAGCTCCTTGACCGGTTCACAGTCGAACAGCTCGGGCAGCAACAGGCGCACTCCGGCGCCGGCCTTGACGGGGCCGCCGCTCCAGATGGCCGCGCTCACGTCGCCGCGGATGCGTTCGCGCACCGCGTCGGCGCTCTCCATCCGGGTGTTGTTGAAACTGTTGAGGTAGAGCTTGAACGACTTGCTCTCAACGATGTGCGTGCTCTCGCAAGGCACGGTGATGTGCGCCAGCGCCACCTGCGGCTTGCCCCTGGGGTTGAGCCAGCTCAGTTCGAACGCGGTCCAGAGATCGGCGCCCAGAAAGGGCACGCTGCCGGTGATGCCGATCTCGCGCCGCTTGGGCTCGCGCGGCAAGGGGAACAGCAGCGACGCGTCGTACTGGTCGATATAGGCCGAGGCCTTGCCGAGCTGGGAATGTTCAGGGAGGTTCATGAAGGACCGGTTCAGATGAATTCGCGTTCGCGCAGCCACTTGGTCGCGACCCATTTTTCACCCTGCACCACGGGCGCGCCGCCGTGCAGCGTGCGGGTGGTCGGGCTGGGCCTGTCGTAGCTGAAGAACACGGCGTTGCCGCGTTGCGGCGCCACCTCCAGCCCCACGTCCGGGAAGGTGGTGCCGCCGCCTTCCGCAGGCTCGTTGAGGTACATCACCAGCGTGGCGAGGCGCTGTCCGCCGCGCTGCAGGATGGTGGGCGTGCCCGGCTCGGCCGGGTCGAAGTAGTCGTAGTGCGGTTTGTATTCGGCACCCACCGGGTAGTTCAGCACCTGCATGCCCTCGCCGTTTTCCACCGGCCAGTTCACCAGGCGGGCGATGCGCGCCTCAATGCTGCGGAGCAGCTCGCTTTCGCCGCGGGTGAAAAACATGCCGTTGCTGGTGCGGTCGGGGTTGAGCTCTTCGCCGCCGGTCTGGGTCTGCACCGTGAGGGAGCGCGCCAGGCGCGGACGGGCCAAATCGATGAGCGCTTCGCACTCCTCGTCGCTCAACAGCCCGCCCAGCACCACCACCCGCGGCAGCGCCAGCGTCGCGAGCACACGGACCTGGCGGTCGCCGGCGTCCAGGCACAGCAGTGAGGGCGACAGGCTGATCTCGGGCAGGCGCGGCGCTGCTGTGACGCTCTGGGAACGGGGCACGGCCGCTGGCGCCGCATCCCCGGCCCGGCCGCCCCCGCGTTGCCCCAGGTGTTCACGCAAGCTGTCTTCCAGCGCCGAGGCCGCCAGCTCCTTCTGCCAGCCCGCCTTCACCATGGCATCGAGCACCGATTCGGGCGAAAAACCGGCGACGGTCTGCTCCACGATCCAGCGGCGCAACTCGGGGGTGATGGTTTGCACCATGGTGTCGCCCGTCATGGGTCAGGGCTTCTGTTCGCGGCGGAACACCAGCCGGTCGGTGTCGGATGCGGCCGCCACAAACCGGTAGCCGTCCAGATCAAAGCCCTTGAGCTGCTCGGGCGTGGTCACGCGGTGCTTCACCGCGTAGCGCACCATCAGGCCACGCGCGCGCTTGGCGAAGAAACTGATGATCTGGTAACCGTCGCCCTTGCGCTCTTCGAACACGCAGCTGACCACGCGCGGCTGCAGCACACGGCGGTCCACCGCCTTGAAATACTCTTCGCTGGCAAGGTTGATCACGACCGGGCTCTTGTCGGCGCGGGCGCGCTGGTTGAGGTAGTCGGCGATCTGGCTGCCCCAGAACTGGTACAGGTTCTTGCCCTTCGGCGTGACGAGGCGCGTGCCCATCTCCAGCCGGTAGGGTTGCATCCAGTCGAGCGGACGCAGCACGCCGTAGAGGCCACTGAGAATGCACAGGTGCTGCTGCAGCCAGTCGAGTTCGGCTTCGCCCAGGCTCTTTGCGTCGAGCCCGCCGTAGACATCGCCGTCAAACGCCAGCACCGCCTGCTTGGAATTTTTCGCGGTGAATTTTGGCACCCAGGCCTGGTAGCGCGCGAAGTTCAGGCCCGAGAGCGGGTCCGACAGGCCCATGAGATCGGCGATCTGCTGCGGCGACTTGTCGCGCATCACGTCGATGAGCTCGGCCGCCTGTTTCACGAACAGCGGCTGGGTGTGGGTCGCTAGGTGGGCCGGCGTCTCGAAGTCGAGGGCCTTGGCGGGGGAGATGAGGAACAGCATGTTGTCGTGGACGCAGCGGGAGGAAACACAAAAAGGGCTTCCCGCAGGAAGCCCGATTATGACCAACGGGACCGGTTACTTCAGGTCGCCGGCCAGGCTGGCCAGCGTTTCCATGGGGATCTGGGTGTGGGCCGGGTAGTGGGTGTGGTCGCAGCCCAGTTTGACGGCGCCA
>JAHIQV010000503.1 GCA_018903185.1 Gammaproteobacteria bacterium
CCGACCGGCTCACGGTCAGTGTGCTGCGCGGCAACGCGGGCGCGGGTGGCGCCTTTCTCGCGCTGGCGGCCGATCAGGTCTGGGCGCACGGCGGCGTGGTGCTCAACCCGCATTACAAAAACATGGGCAACCTCTACGGCTCCGAGTACTGGACCTACCTGTTGCCGCGCCGCCTGGGCGAGGCGGGCGCGAAGGAGCTGATGGCGCAGCGCCTGCCGTTGCTGGCCGCCGAAGCGCTGCGGATCGGCCTGACCGATCACTGCGATGATGGGCCGCGCGAAGGCTTCGAAGAACGTTGTCTGCAACGCGCACTGGCGCTGGCCGCCTCCTACAATCAAAGTGGAGTTTTGGAAGCCAAACAGACCCGGCGCGAGCAGGACGAGGCCCATCGTCCGCTGGCCCACTACCGCGAACAGGAACTGGCGCGCATGCACCGCAACTTCTACGGCTTCGATCCCAGCTACCACGTGGCACGCCACCACTTCGTGCACAAGCAGCCGCACGCCTGGACGCCACGGCACCTGGCGGTGCACCGGCTGTGACACCGCCACTCCTTCCCGAAGCCCTGCCCACCGTGCTCGTGGTCGATGACGAGGTGCGTTCGCAGGACGCGATGCGCCGCACGCTGGACGAGGACTTCACGGTTTTCACCGCCAGCAGTGCCGAGGAGGCGCGCGGCCTGCTGGAGCGGCAACCGGTGAGCGTGATCCTGTGCGACCAGCGCATGCCCGGCGTGACCGGCGTGACCTTCCTGAAGGAAGTGCGCGAGCGGTGGCCGGAGACCGTGCGCATCGTCATCTCGGGCTACACCGATTCCGAAGACATCATCGCCGGCATCAACGAGGCCGGTATCTACCAGTACATCCTCAAGCCCTGGGCGCCCGACCACCTGCTCGATTCGGTGCGCAACGCGGTGGAAGCGCAGAGCCTGCAGCGCCAGACCAGCCGGCTCGATCTGGAACTGCGCACCAGCAACCGTGTGCTGCGCCAGCGCACGGCCACACAGATGGCACAGGCGCGCAGCAGCTTCGGCTTTGACCGCATCGTGCGCGCACCGGGCAGCCCGCTGGATCATGTGTGTGCCATGGCCGAGCGTGTGGCGCGTTACGACATCCCGGTGCTGGTGCTCGGCGAGTCGGGCACCGGCAAGGAGCTGCTGGCGCGCGCCATCCACTACGCCTCGCCCCGGCTCACCGGCCCGTTCGTGGTGGAAAACTGCGCCGCGATTCCCGACTCGCTGCTCGAATCCGAACTCTTCGGCCACAAGCGTGGCGCCTTCACCGGCGCGTACGAAGACCACCCCGGCCTGTTCCAGCGCGCCAGTGGCGGCACCGTGTTTCTGGACGAGATCGGCGAGACCTCGCCGGCCTTTCAGGTCAAGCTGCTGCGTGTGTTGCAGGAGGGCGAGGTGCGGCCCGTGGGCGGCGCGCGCCCGGTGCCGGTGGACGTGCGCGTCATCGCGGCCACCCACCGCCAGCTGGAGCAGCGCGTGCGCGACGGCCTGTTCCGCGAAGACCTGTACTACCGCATCGCCGGCATCACCATCACCGTGCCGCCGCTGCGCGAGCGTGTGGCCGACATCCCGCCCATCGCGCACCAACTGGCGCTGGACGTGGCGGCCGAACTCGGCCATCCGGGGGCCAGCTTGCCGGACGAGACGCTGGCCTGCCTGCTGGCCTACCCCTGGCCGGGCAACATCCGCGAACTGCGCAACGAGATCGCGCGCGCCATGGCCTTGCACGATGGCGCGCAATTGCCACCCGCCGCGTTTTCACCTCGCGTTCTGCAGGGCCGCGCCTCAGGCTCGACCAACGACCTCACCGCGGCCATTCCGCAGAGCGGCACGCTGGGCGAACGGCTGGACGTGATCGAGGCCATGCTGCTGCGCGAGACCCTGCTGCGCCACCGCTGGAACAAGACCCGCGCGGCGCAGGAACTGGGTTTGTCGCGCGTGGGTCTGCGCGGCAAGATGCAACGTTTTGGACTGGACAAACCATGAACCCCCACGCTCCACCGCTGCGCGGGTCGCTGCCCCCCGAGGGGGCTGATCCGGCTTGGGGCGGCCCGGCGCCGGATCGCATGAGCACCGATCACAAGGCGTTCGCTGACGCGGTGTTGACCCGCTGGGGCCACGACCCGCACGCGCTGGTCCAGGTGCTGCGCGAAACGCAGGCGTTGACCCACTGGTTGTCGCGCGACTTGCTGGCCCACATCGCGCAAGCCTTGCGCCTGCCGCTGGCCCAGGTCGAAGGCGTGGCCACGTTCTACCGCTTTTTCCACACGCAGCCTGTGGGTCGCGTGCGGGTGCTGTTCTCCGACAACATCACCGACCGTTTGCTCGGC
>JAHIQV010000064.1 GCA_018903185.1 Gammaproteobacteria bacterium
GACGGCCAGCACGAGCGGGCGCAGGGTGTTCAGGGCATTGATTCGGTGTGTGGTGTTCATGAAATTTTCCATTTGAAAAGTCGGACTGGATGCTACCCAGGGTACAGGACCAGTCCGGCCTTCAGATGTGACAACACGTATCGCTGAAACACCGCGCGACGGCGGCGGTGACAACAGCGTAACAGCCCGTGATTCGACCCAGCAGGGTCAGACTTCAACCGCCTGGTCCGCTGCAGGACGCAGCGTGTCACCCAGCAGCTTCACCAGCTCATCGAGCACACGGGTTTTCTCCAGCACATGGCGCGCGCCTTGCGCGACAGCGCGGGCGCGCAACTCGTCGTTGACGTAACCCGAGACCAGGATGGTGGGCAGACCCGGGCGCATGCGTCGGATGGCGGTGATCACGTCGAGCCCCGAGTGCTGGGGCATGTTGTAGTCGGTCACCACGATGTCGAACGCCTGCGGGTTGGCTCGCACCGCGGCCATGGCCTGCTCGGGGTCGCTGTGGTGTGACACGCGGTAGCCTTGGCGGGCAAGCAGCTTTTTCAGCATGGAAGACATGAGCAGGTCGTCTTCAATCAGCAGCACCCGTTCGCCATGTCCGCTCTCGGCAGCAGGCTGTACCGCTGCGCCTGGGGCCGGGACGGACGCCACCGCGCCGGGCGGTGCCGGCATGAAGATGTCGAACCGGGTACCCTGACCGGGCTGTGAATGCACACCGATGGCACCGTCGTGCGAGCGCACGATGCCGTGCACCACGGACAGCCCCAGCCCCGTGCCCTTGCCCACCGGCTTGGTGGTGAAGAAGGGTTCAAAGATGCGCTGGCGCACCGGCTCGTCCATGCCGCAGCCATTGTCCTGCACCGACAGGCGCACATGGCGCCCGGGCAGCAGGCCCAGGGGAAAGGACGCCGCTGCGCCGAGCACCATGATGCCCAGCCGAACTTCAATGAGCCCACCTTTGTCGCCCAGGGCATGCCAGGCGTTGGTGCAGAGGTTGAGCAGCACCTGCTCAAACTGGGTGCGGTCGATCTCGGCGCTGGCCTCGGGGTCGTCGATGTGTTCGAGCAGCTGCACGCCGGCCGGCAGGGTGGAGCGCAGCAGCGACAGGCTTTCGCGCACCACCGGTAGCAGGGGCTGCACCTGGCGCCGGGCGGTGTCGCGCCGGCTGAAGCTGAGGATGCGATCGACCAGGGCCCGGGCGCGGTCGCTGGCCTTGATGATCTGGTCCAGGCTGAGCGCCACATCGGCCGGGTTGCCGCCCTTGAGGTCTTCCCGGGCCATGTGGGCGTTGCCCAGGATGGCAGCGAGCACGTTGTTGAAATCGTGGGCGATGCCGCTGGCCAGCGTGCCGATGGACTCCATCTTTTGCACTTCGCCGAGCTGCTGCTCCAGCCGGCGACGGGCCTCCTGCGCTTCGGTGCGGTCGGTGACGTCGGTGAGCAGGCCGTCCCACACAATGCCGCCGCCGTCCAGCGCGCGCGGTGCAGACACCAGGTGCATGCGCCGCACGCTGCCGTCGGGCCGGCAGAAGCGGGCTTCGCAGTCAAACACCTGCAGCGTTTCAGCGCAGCGCTGTTCGGCGGCGGCGAGGATGGCCACGTCGTCCGGGTGGATGCCGCCGTACATCGCGATCGGGTCGGCCAGCACCTCGGCCACGGTCACACCGCAGACGCGTTCCACCGAGTCCGACACCTCGGTGAACCGGCGGTGGCCATCGGGTTCCAGCACCACCTGGTACAGCACGGCGTTCGGCAGGTTGGCGCCCAGCGTGTGCATGCGGGCCTGGCTTTCACGCACCCGGGCTTCTGAGACGCGCAAGGCTTCGAAGGGCGCCCGGATGCTGGTGATGAAGGTGGCGCGGTACAGCAGGGCATAGGCCACCACCTTGTAGAGGTGGCCCACCACGTTCTGGAAGTCCGATGGCGCCACGTAGGCGGCGAAGGCAAATCCCCCCAGGCCCATGAAGAGGCAGGAGAGTGCGAGCAGCGCGTGTTGCCGCGATTGTTCGGATTTCGCCCGCTGCCACAGCACGAGCGCCAGCAGTCCGTTGAGCCCCACCAGCACGTATTCGTAGCCCGCCTTGAAAGGGGTCACGCCCACCCCCGGCACAAAGGTGACGGGGAACCGGTCGAGCGCGAAGGAGCCAAAGGCAATGGTGGCCACCGCCACCAACAGACCGATCCCCAGCAAGACCGTCCGGGGCCAGCGCGGCGCCAGGCCCGCCGTGACGGCCCCCAAGGTCAACACCTCGAAGCTGCGGCCCATGAGCCAGAAGAAGATGGCCTGGGGCGTGCTGCTCTCGGTGAGCAAGGGCGGCATGCCTTCGTAGGTCAGGGCATGCATCAGGTCGCAGCCGATGACCACCACGAAACCCGCGAGCAGGGCGTTGGCACTGCGGTCTTGCCGGCGTTCGAAGGTGTGCCAGGACACCACGACCACCAGCGTGGCGATCACGATGGCAAACAGCTCCAGCACCAGGTGCAGTTCGAGCATGCGGCTGGCGAGCAGGCCGCTGGCGGTGTCGGGCGGGGCATTGACGATGGCGACCATGCCCAGCACCGCCAGCAGGCTGAGAAAACCGTATTTGATGGGGTGGGCGAGTGGCATGCCGGCACATTACCGGAAAAATGCGCAACCCCCTGAAAAGCGCTGCAGCGCCGTCACGCGCCCTGCGCCGAAGGATCTCGGCCGCTCAGGGCTTGATGGTCATGACCCACTCGGCCAGGGTCTTGATTTCGGCGGCACTCATGCCGGGGTGCGGCGGC
>JAHIQV010000504.1 GCA_018903185.1 Gammaproteobacteria bacterium
GGGATCTGCAGCGCGCCGGTGTCCGGGCGCAACCAGCGGGCGCGCACATCGTCCATCCAGGCTCCGCCACGTTTGCCCGTGCGGGCGGCTGGGTCGAGGTAGAACTGGCCCACCAGCTGGGCGCCGGCCGGCGAAGTGCGTTCGATGCGGTAGAACTCCACGCCGGGGTGCCAGACCGGCGCCGTGTCGCGGCGAATGGCCACTTCGAACAGCGTTTCAACGATCTGGAACAGCCCGGCGAGCACCTTGGGCGCGGTGAAATAGGGTTTGACTTCCTGCTCACTGAAGGCGTAGCGCGCCTCCTTGAGCTTTTCGCCGATGTAAGGCCAGTCCCAGGCCTGCGGGTCGGTCAGGCCGAGTTCGCTGGCGGCAAATTCACGCAGGTCCGCCAGGTCTTTGTCGGCATACGGGCGCGCCTTGCCCGCCAGATCGCGCAGGAACTGGATCACCTGTTCGGGTGATTCGGCCATCTTGGGCACCAGCGACACGTCGCCAAAATGCCGGTAGCCCAGCAACTGCGCTTCTTCATGGCGCAGGGCCAGCAGTTCGGCCATGATGGCGGTGTTGTCGAACTTGAGCGCCTCCGCGGCTGCCTGGTCGCTGGCCCGCGTGACGTAGGCCCGGTAGAGCTTTTCGCGCAGCGCGCTGCTGTGGGCGAACTGCATGACCGGCAAATAACAAGGCATCTTGAGGGTCAGCTTGTGACCCGTCTGGCCTTCTGCCTGGGCTGCAGCGGCCGTGGCCTGCAACACGTCGGCCGGAACACCCGCCAGCTCTTCGGTGGAGACGATCAGTGAAAACGCGTCGGTCGCGTCCAGTGCGTTTTCGCTGAATTTTTGCCCCAGCTCGGCCTGACGCTCCTGCAACCAGGCAAAACGGGCCTTCGCCTCGCCCTGCAGTTCCGCGCCGCCGAGCACAAAGCTGCGCATGGCGTTCTTGTGCGCCTGGGCCTGCTCGGTGTTCAGGCTGGCCTGGTCCATGGCCTTGTACTTGGCGTAGAGGCGTTCGTCCGAGCCGAGCCGGGTCCAGAATTCGGTGACCTTGGGCAGGGCGTCGTTGTAGGCGGCGCGCAACTCGGGCGTGTCGGCCACGCTGTTGAGGTGGCTGACGGCGCCCCAGGCGCGCGAAAGGCGCTCGGTGGCCACGTCCAGCGTGCCGGCGATGGCTGCCCATTCAGCCGGGAACGTGTCTGCCGTGACCTGCTCCAGCGCGCGGTTGGCGTCGGTCAGCAAGACGTCCAGCGCCGGAGCCACCTGGTCCGGCGCGATGGCGTCAAAACGCGGCAAATCGGAGAAATCCAGCAGGGGCAGGGTGGCGCCGGGCGCAGTTTGAAGGTTCATGCGGTCTCAGATGGTGCGCGACAAGGGAAGTTCAAGCCGCTGGTGGCCGGGCATCGGCTCACTGGGCGCTTTTCTTGATGCTCTTTTTCATGACCTTGGCGCGCTTGACCTGGCCGCCGGGTGTGAGGCGCTGGTTGCCCAGGACGCGCACCACCTTGACTTCGGGACGCTGACCGCCCCGTTTGCTGAACTTGAGCACCTTGACGTCGCGCGGTCCCGGCATGCGCTCTTCGTCCGTCGTTTTTTCTTTCTCGGGCATCGGGCGCCACAGCACCAGCAGTTTGCCGATGTGCTGGATCGGTGCGGCGTCGAGTTCGTCGGCCAGCGTCTTGAGCATGAGCTCTCGCGCGGCACGGTCGTCGCTGAACACGCGCACCTTGATCAGGCCGTGGGCCTTCAGGGCGTTGTCGATTTCTTTCTTGACGGACGGGCTCAGTCCATCGCCGCCAACGAGGACGACGGGATCGAGGTGGTGGGCATCAGCGCGGTGGACTTTGCGCTGGGCGGGAGTGAGTGTGATCTGGGGCATGGGACAATTATCGTTTACACAGAACTGAAAAGACCTTTATGGGCATGAAAGTCAAGACCCAGAGCAAGAAGGTCAACAAGGCCTGGCTCAACCAGCACGTCAACGATCCTTATGTGAAGCTGGCGAAAAGAGACGGCTACCGCGCGCGGGCCGCCTACAAGCTCAAGGAAATTGACGAAACCCTGAGCCTGATCCACCCCGGCCACTGCGTGGTCGACCTGGGCTCGGCGCCAGGCGCCTGGAGCCAGTACGTGCGGCGCCGCCTGAGCCCGCAGGGTGCAGCGGTGGGCGAACTCCATGGTCAGATCATCGCGCTCGACATGTTGCCCATGGATGCGGTGGAAGGCGTTCATTTCATCCTGGGCGACTTCCGCGAACCCGAGGTGCTGGCGTCGCTGGAGCAGGCCTTGATCGACCGGGGCGTGGAGGCTGTGGATGTGGTGGTTTCCGACATGGCGCCCAATCTGTCGGGCATCGGATTGTCCGATGCCGCGCGCATCACCGACCTGATCGAACTGGCGGTGGATTTCAGCGTGCATCACCTCAAACCCGACGGCGCGCTGGTGGTCAAACTCTTCCATGGCGGGGCCTACGACCCCACAGTCGCCCTGTTTCGCCAGACCTTTCGCGTGGTGAAGGCCATCAAGCCCAAAGCTTCCCGCGACAAATCTTCTGAAACCTTTCTGGTGGGTCTGGGTCTGAAACCTCAGGTGCGCACCTGAAGACACCGCGCGGATACAAAAAATCCAACCATGCGATTGACATGACCAAGTCATTTGTCAATGGCAGGTCTTCTTGAAAGTCCTAAAATGGGCTCAATATGCGTATTTACGACAATGTTCTAGCCAGGAGCTGCACTTGAACAACCAGTGGTTCTCGAAAATCGCCGTGTGGATGGTTATCGCCATGGTGCTTTTCACCGTCTTCAAGCAGTTCGACGGTCGCGCGACCGCGAGCGCCGGCTACATGGGGTACTCCGAGTTCCTCGATGAGGTCAAGGCCCAGCGCATCAAGAGCGCCACCATCCAGGAAGGTCAGGGCGGCACGGAGATCGTGGCCGTTACCCAGGACGACCGTCGCATCCGCACCACCGCGACCTATCTGGACCGCGGACTGGTGGGCGACCTGATCAACAACAACGTGAAATTCGACGTGCGTCCGCGCGAAGAAGGCTCGCTGCTCATGACCTTGCTGGTCAGCTGGGGCCCGATGCTGCTGCTGATCGGCGTGTGGATCTACTTCATGCGGCAGATGCAGGGTGGCGGCAAAGGCGGGGCATTCAGCTTCGGCAAAAGCAAGGCCCGCATGCTGGACGAGAACAACAACACCGTGACCTTTGCCGATGTCGCTGGCTGCGACGAGGCCAAGGAAGAGGTGAAGGAAGTCGTGGACTTCCTGAAGGACCCTGCCAAGTTCCAGAAACTGGGTGGACGCATTCCGCGCGGCCTGTTGCTGGTCGGCCCTCCGGGCACTGGCAAGACGCTGCTGGCCAAGGGCATTGCAGGCGAAGCCAAGGTGCCGTTCTTCAGCATCTCGGGTTCCGACTTCGTGGAAATGTTTGTCGGCGTGGGCGCGGCCCGCGTGCGCGACATGTTCGAAAACGCCAAGAAGAACGCTCCCTGCATCATCTTCATCGACGAAATCGACGCGGTCGGCCGCCAGCGTGGCGCCGGCTTGGGCGGTGGTAACGACGAGCGCGAGCAGACCCTGAACCAGATGCTGGTCGAGATGGATGGTTTCGAGACCAACCTGGGTGTGATCGTGGTGGCTGCCACGAACCGCCCCGACATCCTGGACGCTGCCTTGCTGCGCCCGGGCCGTTTTGACCGTCAGGTGTATGTCACGCTGCCCGATATCCGCGGCCGCGAACAGATCCTTCACGTGCACATGCGCAAGGTGCCTTTGGGTACAGACGTGAATCCGAGCGTCATCGCACGGGGCACGCCTGGCATGAGTGGTGCCGACCTGGCCAACCTGTGCAACGAAGCCGCCCTGATGGCCGCACGCCGCAATGCCCGCGTGGTCGAGATGCAGGACTTCGAGAAGGCCAAGGACAAGATCTTCATGGGCCCTGAGCGCAAGAGCATGGTGATGCCCGAGGAAGAGCGTCGCAACACGGCCTACCACGAGTCGGGCCACGCGCTGATCGGCAAACTGTTGCCCAAGTGCGACCCGGTGCACAAGGTCACCATCATCCCGCGCGGCCGCGCTCTGGGTGTGACCATGAGCCTGCCGGCACAGGACCGCTACAGCTACGACAAGGACTACATGCTGAACCAGATCAGCATGCTCTTTGGTGGCCGCATCGCCGAAGAGGTGTTCATGCACCAGATGACAACCGGCGCTTCCAACGACTTCGAGCGCGCCACCACGATCGCGCGCGACATGGTGATGCGCTATGGCATGACCGATGCGCTGGGTCCCATGGTGTATGCCGAAAATGAAGGCGAGGTGTTTCTGGGTCGCTCGGTGACCAAAACGACCAACATGAGCGAGTCGACGATGCAGAAGGTGGACGCCGAGGTGCGCCGCATCATCGACCAGCAATACAAACTGGCGCGTGACCTGATCGAAGAAAACAGCGACAAGATGCACGCCATGGCCAAGGCCCTGCTGGAGTGGGAAACCATCGACGCCGACCAACTCGACGACATCATGGCCGGCAAGCCGCCCCGTCCACCCAAGGACTGGACGCCGCGCAATCCCTCGGTGGGGGGTGGTGGTGGCAGTGGTGGAACACCCGCTGTGAACACCGATCCGGCGCCAACAGCGGCCTGATATCGCAGGTCGTCACCTGCATTCACCTAACGGGGCCTCTGGCCCCGTTGCTTTTTCCGGGCCCCATTCATGCACTGGCAAACTTCCCGTTTCGACATCGACCTGACCCAGCCCAAGATCATGGGCATCGTCAACGTCACGCCTGACTCCTTTTCAGACGGCGGCCAACATGCCGGCACGCGAGCCGCGCTGGCGCACTGCGAGCAGTTGCTGAAAGATGGGGCGCACATCCTCGACATCGGTGGCGAATCCACCCGTCCGGGCAGCCCGGCGGTGCCACTGGATGAGGAACTGGCGCGCGTGTTGCCCGTGGTTCGCGAAGCTGCGAAGCTTGGAGTGCCATTGTCCGTGGACACCTACAAACCCGAGGTCATGCGGGCAGTTCTGGACGAAGGGGCCGACATCATCAACGACATCTGGGCGCTGCGTCAGGGCGATGCTTTGAAGGTGGTCGCATCGCACCCGCGCTGTGGCGTGTGCCTGATGCACATGCACCGCGATCCGCAGACCATGCAGGTCGCGCCCATGCATGGGGACGTGGTGCCGCTGGTGGTGGCCTTCCTGCGGCAACGTGTGGATGCACTGCGCACCCTGAATGTGGCTGCCGAGCGCATCGTTCTCGATCCCGGCATCGGATTCGGCAAGACTGTCGAGCAAAACTTCAGCCTGCTCGCACGCCA
>JAHIQV010000505.1 GCA_018903185.1 Gammaproteobacteria bacterium
CGGCTGTTCCAGTGGCCTCAGGCATTCGACTTCCAACAGTGAATGGCACGGTTGCGGTCTGTCGACCGCTGGGCAATCACTCGCCTGGTGCGGCCCAAGGAGCTCACCTGCGCTACGTGCAAACCCACCCGACCGTGCCGACGCTTTCGGACACAATGGCCCACAATGCGCAGAATCGTACTCACCGGTGTACCACCGTTCGAGGTGCAGGACCTTGCAGGTCCACTGGAAGTGTTCGCCCAGTGCGACTACGAGATCGAACTGGTATCGCCTGAGCGCGATGGCTCAACCGCCATCAACCGGGGGCTGCGAGTCACCGGCGGCACCGACTTCCGCACGTTTGATCGTCCCATCGACACCCTCTGGGTGGTGGGCGGACCCGAGGCCCCCTCGGGCCGCTACGACCAGGCCTATCTGCGCTGGCTGAAAGAGATGTCGTTGCAGGCGCGTCGCGTCGGAGCGAGCTGCCTCGGCACGTTCGTCCTCGCCGCGTCGGGCGCGCTGGAGGGCCGGCGCGTGGTCACGCACTGGCAGTGGTGCGACCACCTGGCTGAGCGCTACCCGGACGTCGAGATCGTGCGCAGTTCGATCTTCGTGAAGGACGGCCACATCTACACCTCCGCCGGCATCACCACCGGCATCGACCTGGCGCTGCTGTTCGTCGAGGAGGATTTCGGCCCACGCAAGGCTTTCGCAATCGCGCAGTGGCTCGTGCTTTTCGTACGGCGGACCGCGAGCTACTCGCAGATCAGCAAGCTGCTCGCGCTGCAGTCCAGCTCGATCAAGCCGTTCGACGACCTGGAGAACTGGATCTTCGAGCACCTCGCCGAGGACATCAGCGTCGAGCGCATGGCCGCCAACGTGCACATGAGCGCGCGCCAGTTCACGCGCGTCTTTCGCAGCGAAAAAGGCACAACGCCGGCGCGCTTCGTCGAGCGTGTCCGAGTCGAAGTGGCGCGCAGCCTGCTCGAGGCGTCTGGGGTGGGCGTGAAGTCGGTGGCCGCCAAGTGCGGTTTCGGCAGCGCCGACTCGATGCGCCGCTCGTTTCTGCGTGTGGTTGACACCACGCCCAGCGAGATCACTGGAGCGCACCCCACAACGGGCATATCGCACCGGACGTAGGGACAACACGCCAGCTGGTGGCTTGGCGCAAAGTGTCGGACAGTTGTCGCCCTCGGCTCGCCGCGATTGGTGACCATGGGGTGGACGGTTTGGCACATCTGCCCAACCGCAATCGATGGGGGAGCCCCCGCCATGAGATCCGACACCCATGCCGAGCACCGCGCGGTGCACGCCCACCAGCACGGTGGGCATCCCCCAGCAGCGCCAAAAAATCGGAGGCGCCTGGCGTTGCGGGCCACCTTGCACGGCCTTGCAGTCTGTGAGGTAGGCGGGTCTCCCTCAAAAAAATACCAGGTTCGCAGCAAGCCGGCCCAAGGCTGCCTGCGACAAAACGCTCGCATCAAACAAAAAAAGCCCTTGACATTCCGAGCGTGGCACCAGTGATAAACGCGGCAGGGAGCTGCTTCAGCTCAGCAACAACCACTGTCGACTGCAGTCGAGAAAGGCAAAAGATGATGAACGTTAAAAGCGCAACCCAGCTCACTGCGGTGCTCAGCGTGGCGCTCGCTATCGCTGGATGCAAAGAAGAGGCGCCCTCTTCCGCTCCCGCCGCGAAGCCACCGAGCGTGCCCGTGGCCGAGGTCATCGTTCGGCCGGTGACGCCATTTGTCGAGTTCACCGGCTCGATGACCGCGGTCAAACGGGTTGAGCTGCGCCCCAGGGTCGCCGGCTACATCCAGGACGTGAACGTGCCCGAGGGGCGTTTCGTTGAAAAAGGCCACAAGCTCTTTCTCATCGATCCTCGCGTGGCCCAAGCCGCGTTGACCGCCGCGACAGCCCGCCTGCGTGAAGCGGAAGCGGCATCGTTGCTCGCCCAGGCGGAGCACGCGCGAGCTGAACAGCTGTTCGCTCAAAAGATCGTCGCTCGTGATCGTCTGGACACCGCAACCGCCGCGCTGACGACGCGCAAAGCACAGGTCGACGCCGCCAACGCAGCGGTGGATGCTGCGCAATTGGACCTGAGTTTCACGCACGTCACGGCGCCGATCAGTGGACGTGTTGGCCAGGCTCTCGTCACTGAGGGCAACTACGTCGCCAGTGGCGTGACGCCACTCACGACGATCGTCTCGATCCATCCACTCCATGTTTACTTCGATGTCGACGAACGCACGTATTTGCGATCGCTCGCCACGGGCCGATCCAACGCAACCCCTCAGGGGGCTCAGGCGGCAAAGGTCATGGTCGCACTGCTCACCGATCAGACGTATTCGAGGCCAGGCCGTGTCGACTTCATTGCCAACACCAGCGATCGTGGAACGGGAACGGTGCGTATCCGCGCTGTGGTTGACAACCCCGATGGGCATTTGACGCCCGGCCTTTTTGCCAAGGTCAAGCTGGAGACTGGGGCGCCGCAAGCCAGGGTTCTGGTGTCCGATCAATCCATTGGCACCGATCAGGGAAGTCGCTACGTGCTCGTTGTGGGAACGGACGACAGGACGGAATACCGGCCCGTCGAGCTGGGCCCAGTGGTCGACGGTTTGCGCGTGATCGAAAAAGGCTTGCAGCCCAGCGAGCGCATCGTCGTCAAGGGGCTGGTGCGACCGGGCATGCAGATCACGCCACAGTCTGCCGCGATTGACGGTTCACCCATCGCGGTGCCGCAAACCTTGGGAGCTCCGCAATGACCTTCCCACGCTTTTTCATCGACCGTCCGATCTTTGCCATCGTCCTCTCGGTGTTGATGGTGATCGCTGGCATCGTGGCCTTCTTCCAGTTGCCGCTCAGCGAGTATCCGTCGGTGACGCCGCCGACCGTGCAGGTAACCGCCTCCTACCCGGGGGCCAACCCCAAAGTGATCGGTGAAACCGTCGCAGCGCCGCTCGAGCAGGCGATCACAGGGGTCGAGGGCATGTTGTACATGTCCTCGCAATCGGCAACCGACGGTCGAATGATCCTGACCGTCACTTTCGCGCAGGGAACGAATGCCGACATGGCGCAGATCCAGGTTCAAAACCGGGTCGCGCGCGCTCTGCCGCGTTTGCCTGAAGAGGTGCAGCGCCAAGGCGTCGTCACGCAGAAGACTTCGCCGGACATCCTGATGGTGGTTCACCTGGTGTCGCCCGACAAGCGCTACGACCCGCTCTACATTTCGAACTACGCCTACCTCCAGGTGCGAGACGAGCTGTCCCGCATCCCGGGGATCAGCGATGTATTGGTGTGGGGCGCTGGCGAATACAGCATGCGACTCTGGCTCGATCCGAGCCTGATCGCGGCACGAGGGCTGACGGCTGGCGACGTGATTGCCGCGGTGCGTGAGCAGAACGTGCAGGTTGCGGCGGGCTCCGTTGGTCAGGCGCCCAATTCCAGTGCCGCATTCCAGGTGACGGTGAATACGCTCGGGCGGTTGACCGACGAGGCGCAGTTTGGCGACATCATCATTCGCACGGGCGCAGACGGCCAGGTGACG
>JAHIQV010000506.1 GCA_018903185.1 Gammaproteobacteria bacterium
ACCATGTTGGGGTCCACCTCCAGCTCGATGCCTTCGAGGAAATTGACCAGGCCGATGCGCTCGATCATCTCGCCGGTGCGCTCGTGTTCCAGCGCGTTCTCGGCGAAGAAATCGATGATCTTCTGCCCCAGCTTGACCAGGCCCTTGTAGTCCTCGTCGGTCTTGAGCGGCATGAAGGGCACCACCACCGTGCCCATCAGGTCGCCGATCTTGAGCGTGCGTTTTCCGCCGACCAGGATCGTGGCGCCGGTGTCGGTGCCGTGGGCCAGCGCGCCGGTCATGACGTTGATGCAGTGCATGCAGCGCACGCAGTTGCTGTTGTCGATCTCCAGGCACTGCGTGTCGTTGATCTTCACGCTGGAAATCTTCGGACCCTGGGCCACGTCCTTGACCTCCTTGAGCAGGATGGTCTTGGTCGGGCAGCGGTTGATGACGTCGTTCACCAGCTCGTTCATGCCGTGTTTGTCGAACCACTTGCGCGCCAGGGTTTCGTCGGTGCGCATGTTGTCGCGCCAGGTGCCGATGACGGCCATGTCAGAGCGCTGGATCGAGTTCATGCAGTCGTTGGAGCAACCCGAGAACTTGAACTTGAACTTGTAGGGCAGGGCCGGGCGGTGGATGTCGTCCAGGAAGGTGTTGATCACCTGGCGGTGGGCGCGCGCTTCGTCAAAACACGACTGCTCGCAGCGCGCAGCGCCGACGCAGCTCATCGAGGTGCGCACCGCGGGGCCGGCCCCGCCGAGGTCAAAGCCGAGTTCGTTGAGCGCGTCAAAGGCGTCCTGCACCTTGTCGGTCTTGGCGCCCTGGAACATGATGTCGCCCGACTGGCCGTGGAAGGCGATCAGTCCGGAGCCGTGCTCCTCCCAGATGTCGCACATCTTGCGCAGCACATCGGTGTTGTAGTGCATGCCGGCCGGCGGCTGCACGCGCAGCGTGTGGAACTCGGCGGCGTCGGGGAACTGGGGCTTGCCGTCGGCGTCCTTGAGTTCGGTGAAGCGCGGGATCACGCCGCCGCCGTAACCGAACACACCCACCGTGCCGCCCTTCCAGTAGCCCTTGCGGGTCCGGTACGAGGTCTCCAGCTGACCCATCAGGTCCACCATGTAGTCCTTCTCGCTGGCCAGCCGCTTGAGGCCGGTCACGAAGCTGGGCCACGGGCCGCTCTCGAGCTCGTCGAGCATCGGGGTTTCGTGCATCTTTTTGGCCATGTCTTGTCTCCTGTCGGGGTACCGTTTTCGACAACGGCGGTCTCGCATCGTGGGCATTGCGGGGGCTCTGTCGGCCCGTGTTCCGGTGTGGGGTGCATCGTAGGAGCCGGGGCGGTCTTCTTGCTATCCCCCTCGTTGGCTAGGCGGGACTACCCAGATGGGTTATGCGGTCCCACCCGTCCCGGCTATAGACTGCCGGCCCCGGAATTGCGCCAATAGCGCAGATGAACAAAGCCCGCCAGCTTGTGCAGGCCAACAGAGTGACGGAGACATGAGCCAGATCACCCCGCTAGACCGATTCCGGGTGCCCCTCGGTGGGCAGGAGATCGAGCTGCAGCAGCACGACCACGACGCCGGTGGCATGAGTCTGCTGCGCACGCGCATCCGTGAAGGGAGCCGCTTCACGATCTTCGACATCGATCCCCAGACCGCCGAGCACTGGGGCCAGGCGTTGCTGCGCTGGGCGCAGGAACAGCCCACACGGACCGATCCCCCATGAGCGGTGCCTTCGACGACACCCGGCCCACCGCGCTGGTTGACATGGTCTTTCCGTTGAACGGCCACAGCCTGCCGCGCGATTCGGCGCCGGCCCTGCGGGCGGCGCTGCAGCGCGAGATGCCCTGGATCGATCAGGAGCCGCTGGCCGGCATCCACCCCCTCAAGCTGGTGCCGGGCAATGAAGCCGAGGCCCTGCTGTCGCAGCGCACACGCCTGCTGCTGCGTCTGCCACGCGAGCGCATGGCGGCCGCCATCGAACTCGCCGGCCGGTCCTTGCAGGTGGGGGAACAGACCGCCACCCTGGGCCTGCCGCACCCGCGCGAACTGCTGCCGCACCACACCTTGTACGCCTATGCCGTGGCCGCGGAGGCCGATGACGAGATCGCGTTCATGCAGGCGATGAACGACGAGTTGCAGACGCTGCAGGTGCGCTCGCAGCTGGTCTGCGGCAAGCGCCAGCAGCGCGACTGGCCCGGTGGCGCGCAGACCACGTTCAGCCTGATGCTGCACGGACTCAGCCAGGCGGATTCGCTGCTGCTGCAGGAACACGGACTGGGCCGTCACCGCTTGCTGGGCTGCGGCATCTTCGTGCCGCACAAGTCGGCCGCGGCGGTCGGTGAATAGCTTCGATTTTCTCAACCCCCCAACACGGAGACACCAGCATGGGCTACCAGATCAATGGCGTTGAACTCGAAACCGATGCCGAAGGCTACCTGCTCGAACCCGACTACAGCGAAGAGGCGGTGCAGGTGATCGCAGCGGCCGATGGCCTGGTCCTGTCGGATGCGCACTGGGAAGTCATCCGCTACATGCGCGACCAGTACCGCGAGCACGGCCACACGCCCAACTTTCGCAACATGCTCAAGGGCTACAGCGAGATCCGCCAGGGGGTGGACAGCAAGTACCTGTACGACCTGTTTCCGCTCGGGCCGGCCAAGCAGGCGGCGAAGGTGGCCGGGCTTCCCCAGCCGCTGGGCAAGGGCGGATACTGACCGTTTGCACCATGGCCCTGCGCATCAAGAACCAGTGGTTTGACAACGGGCGACCGAAGTCCGCGAAGGAGACCGCCAGTGTGCTGGCCTTCATCGTCTGGCGCGTGACGCAGAACATGGTCAAGCAGATGCGCGAGGCCCGGTTCGACATCGACGTCGGGCCGCAATATTTCGCCTTCATGCGGGAAATCCTGGGCTTCCTGATCCAGGTGGTGGACCGCATGGCGTTCGAGCGCATGGGCGCGGAACAACGCGGCGAGTTCACCGCTGCGCTGGTGCGCCGCTCGGCCGAAATCCTGGAAGAAAGCGAACTGGAATGGCTGGGGCTGCCACCCGAGGGTGCGGACAGCTGGCGCAACCAGTTCATCGATTTCTGCAACGAACTCGGCGAGGCCTATGCCGACTTCGGGCATGGCCCCGAGGGGCCGGACTTCGGTTTCGTGCGCTACCTGGGCAGCCGCATCGAGGGCGTCATGCCGGCCAAGGACCAGCACTGGGTCAAAGACCAGCTGATGGCCGTCGAGGTGCCGGAGGGGCTGGAGATGGTGCGCCGGGGCATGCACGGCGCACTGTCCACCGAGCCGCGACCGAAACGCCGCGCCTCCATGAGCGGAGACTAGACATGACAGCCACCTCCCCC
>JAHIQV010000507.1 GCA_018903185.1 Gammaproteobacteria bacterium
CCTGAGCGTGTACACGCGCGACGGCATGGAAGACATCCTGGTGGTGAAGCTGATCGCCAACTCGGCGAAACAGATCGGCATGTTCCTGGTCATCCTCGCCATCGTCAGCGCGGCCATCGTGGCGTTCATCATCTACACCATGACCATGGGCAAGCTGCGCGAGATCGCGGTGCTCAAGCTCATCGGCACGCGCGACCGCACCATCGCCGTCA
The DNA here is from genome assembly GCA_018903185.1 of Gammaproteobacteria bacterium. Classification (GTDB taxonomy): domain Bacteria; phylum Pseudomonadota; class Gammaproteobacteria; order Burkholderiales; family Burkholderiaceae_C; genus Hydrogenophaga. The sequence continues at coordinate 213 of JAHIQV010000507.1, forward strand.
TGATCCTGCAGCAGGCGCTGGGCCTGGGGCTGATCGGCTTTGCCGTGGGCAAGGTGGCGGCCACGTTCTGGGCGCCGGCCTTCCCCAAGTTTGTCTTGCTGCTGCCGGGCGATTCGATCACCGGCCTGGTGGTGACGCTGGTGATCTGCGCGCTGGCGAGCACGCTGGCGATCCGCGTCGCGCTCAAGGTGGATCCGGGCGAGGCGATCGGATGAACCCCATGAACACACCCCAACCCGGCGGCATCCTCATCGAAGGTCTGCGCAAGGTCTACGGCCACGGCGACACGGCCGTGGAAGCGCTCAAACACGTCAACATGCAGGTGAGCCCCGGCGAGGTGGTCGGCCTGGTCGGTCCCTCGGGCTCGGGCAAGAGCACGCTGCTGAAATGCCTGGGCGCGATCATCGAGCCCACCTCGGGCCGCATGACGCTGGGCAAGGATGTGATCTACGACAACGGCTGGAAGGTGAAGGACCTGCGCGCGCTGCGGCGCGACCGCATCGGCTTCGTGTTCCAGGCGCCCTACCTGATTCCCTTCCTGGACGTGACCGACAACGTGGCCTTGCTGCCCATGCTGGCGGGCGTGCCGAATGCGAAGGCACGGGAACGCGCGCTGGAGCTGCTCACCGCGCTCGATGTGTCGCACCGCGCCAGGGCCGAGCCTTCGCAGCTCTCGGGCGGCGAGCAGCAGCGCGTGTCGATCGCGCGCGCGCTGGCCAACAAGCCGCCGGTGATCCTGGCCGACGAGCCCACCGCGCCGCTGGACAGCGAGCGCGCGCTGGGCGTGATGCGCATCCTGAACCAGATGGCGCAACACGCGCAGACCGCGATCATCGTGGTGACGCACGACGAGAAGATCATCCCGACCTTCAAGCGGATCTACCACATCCGCGACGGGCAGACGGTGGAAGAAGCCGGCGAAGGGCTCAGCCTGTAAGGCTTCACGGTCGTTCCACCCCCTGCGGGCTCAGGGGAAAACCACATCACCCATATGGGCTACCCGTCATCACCCTTTGCGGTGATAGACGGGCCGTGCGTCCTCTTGAAGAATCAACCTCCATGCGGTGCGTGAGCACCATCAAAAAACACTGGAGACAACGATGGAATTCAACAAGGAATTTGACGCCTCGGGCCTGGCCTGCCCCATGCCGATCGTCAAGACCAAGAAGGCGCTGGCCGACATGGCCAGCGGACAGATCCTGCGCGTGGTGGCGACCGACCCCGGCTCGGTGTGCGACATGGCCGCGTTTGCCGAGGCGACGGGCAACGCCCTGCTGGAACAGAGCAGCGAGAACAGCAAGTTCGTGTTCTACCTGAAGAAGGCCTGAAGCCCCTCTCGCCTTTTCCCCTCGCAGGAGACACGCAACGTGGCAAGCAAAAAAATGGCGTTGATCGCCACCAAGGGCACGCTGGACATGGCCTACCCGCCGTTCATCCTGGCGTCCACCGCGGCATCGCTGGGCTGGGATGTCCAGATCTTCTTCACCTTCTACGGCCTGCAGCTGCTGCGCAAGAGCCTCGACGGCGTGCAGATCAGCCCGCTGGCGAACCCGGCCATGCCGATGCCCGTGCCCATGCCGGTGATGGTGCAGATGCTGCCGGGCATGGAAGCGATGGCCACGATGATGATGAAGAAGAAGATGAAGTCCAAGGGCGTGGCCTCGCTGCAGGAACTGCGCGACGTCTGCCTGGAACTGGAGGTCAAGTTCGTCGCCTGCCAGATGACCGTGGACCTGTTCGAGTTCGAGACCAGCGAATTCATCAAGGACGTCGAATACGGCGGCGCCGCGACCTTCATGAAGTTCGCCGGCGAATCGGACGTCTGCCTGTTCATCTGACGCCCCCTGCCGGCAAGGCAGCAGACACGGCGCGGTGGTCGTCCACTACCGCCATGCGCTGCCGCGGCGGGTGATCTTTGCCTGAAATGGAGCCCTGCACATGAGCGAAGGAATGAACCCGTCGATGCTGGTGGTCTGGGGTGGTTTTGTCCTGGCCTTCATCTTTGGCGCCGTGGCCAACAAGACCAACTTCTGCACCATGGGCGCGATCTCGGACGTGGTCAACATGGAGCACTGGGGCCGCATGCGCATGTGGCTGCTGACCATCGCCGTGGCGGTGATCGGGGCCAACCTGCTCTATTACTTCGGCCTGATCGACCTGTCCAGGTCGGTTTACCAGCGGCCGGTGCTGCCCTGGTTGTCGTTGCTGCTGGGCGGCACCCTGTTCGGCGTGGGCATGACCATCGCCGCCGGCTGCACCAACAAGAACCTGGTGCGCGTGGGCGGTGGCAGCCTGCGATCGGTGGTGGTGCTGACGGTTCTGGCGATCTCGGCCTACATGACACTCAAGGGCCTGTTTGGCCAGTGGCGCGCCAGCTACCTGGACCCGGTCTCGGTGGACCTGTCGCAGTGGGGCTTCAGCGCCCAGGGCCTGCCGCAGGTGCTGGCCAGGCTGACCGGCCTGCCGGACAAGACGGTGCTGCTGATCACGCTGAGCGTGGTGGGGCTGGGCCTGCTGGCGTTCGTGTTCAAGGACAAGCGCTTCCGCGCCAACCTGTCCCACGTGTTCGGCTCGGTGGTGCTGGGTCTGGTGGTCGTGGCCGCCTGGTACCTGACCGGCCATCTCGGCTACGGCGAAGATCCCGAGACGCTCGAAACGGTGTACTTCGCCACCAACACCCGCACGCTGGAATCCATGAGCTTCGTCGCACCAGTGGCCTACAACCTGGAAATGCTCATGATGTGGACCGACAAGTCGCTGCGCATGACCTTCGGCATCGCGTCGGCCATCGGCGTGGTGCTCGGCTCCTTCGCCTACGCCATCAGCACGCGGCAGTTCCGCTGGGAAGGCTTTGCCTCGATGGAGGATCTGCGCACCCAGCTCATCGGCGCGGTGCTGATGGGCTTTGGCGGGGTCACAGCGATGGGCTGCACGATCGGCCAGGGCCTGTCGGGCGTGTCCACCCTGGCGATCGGCTCCTTCATCGCCCTGACGGGCATTGTGGGCGGGGCGGTGGCCACGATGAAGTGGCAGCAGCGCTGAAGCGTTGAAGACCAGGGCGGTCCGAATGTCCTAGCTGTCTGGCGCCGAGGCGCGCCGCCGCGGTTGCGTGGCCAGGATCTGCGCGACGATGCGTTCCCAGGGCAGTTGCACCAGGCTGCCGTGTTCCCGCTGGGCCTGCACAACCAGGCGGTGCACATCGGGCTGCGGAGCGTCCAGCACCTGCTGCAGGCCCCGCAGGCCACCACAGTGCAGGCGCATGACGGTGCCATGGGTGAGCGGTGCGCCCGGGTGCAGCTTCAGCGGAAAGGTGGCCCGCTCCAGGAACAGGCGCTCCAGCGTTTCACAGTTCAGGTGGGCCGGAGCCTGGCTGCAGGCCAGCACCTCGCGCTCGGCCACCGAGTGCCGGACCGACAGTTCGCAGACGGCCTGTCGCGCCAGCAACGCAGCCTTGAACACGCAAGGCAAGCGGTTGACCTCGGCCTGGGTGCGACGGTAGGCGGCCTCGTCAACCATGACCGGACCCGCGTGGTTATTCTTCGCCCGGGTGCCCGGGTTCACGCACCTGGCACAGCAGCTCTTCGGCCTGCCACTCGTTCTCGGCGAAGATCACCTTCACCTTGTCGGAGGTGTCTGGCGGCAGCGCGGCTCGCAGCGTCTTGGCTTGGCCGGACGCTGCGGCAAAGGCCCCGTGCTCCTCCAGTTTGTCGAGCTGGCCGTAGGGTTTGACGCGGTAGATGTAGTACGGCACGGAGGTTCCTCAGAACAGGGGTTTCGCTCAGACGTAGCGTTTGCTGGCACGGCGCCGCCCGGGCAGCGCCTTCTGGATGATGACGCCCCGAACGGCCGAGAGATCCGGCAGCGACCGGTCGGCGAAGGCCGGGTTCAGCGCGTGCAGCGTCCAGCCGTTCGCCTGCTGGCAGAGCTGGCGGAAGATCCATTCACCGGCGTGCTGGGCCAGCACGAAGCTGCCGTCGCGCACCAGGCCCTCGGGTTCGATGAGGATGATCTCGCCCTCCAGGAACTCGGGCTCCATGCTGGTGCCAAGCACGCGCAGGGCAAAGGCTTCACTTCCGCTGCAGGCGGACTCACCAGGCATGGCATCGAGTTGGACCGTCACGCCATCTCCCCCACCGGCTCGGCCAGCATCAGGGTGTGGATCTGCGTCGCCGGCACGCCGGCGGCACGCAGCTCGGCGTCGAGCGCCTCCACGAAAGCCGCCGGTCCGGCGAGGTAGAAATCGCAGTCGATCTCGAACAGGTCGGCGCGCATGGCACGCGCGAGCTGCAGCGCGCCAAAGGTCACGTCGGGATCGGCCAGCAGTTCGTACTCGAACAGGTCCAGCGCCTCCGACCAGGCCCGGCACTGGTTGGCGAGGAAGTGGCCGTCCGGCCGGGTGGCGAGCCAGAAGAGCGAGAGCGAAGGTGCGCTGTCGAGCGACAAGGCATGTTCGATCAGGCTCTTGACCGGGGCAAAACCGGTGTCGCAGGCGGCGAAGACCAGCGGCCGGGCGCTGTCGGCCAGCACGAAGTCACCCACAGGCCCCCACACCGTGACGTTGTCGCCGGCCTGGATGCCATCGGAAAACAGCTGGCGCGCAAACGGGTCCCGCGCATGGCGCTCGACGAAGAAGTGCAGGTTGCGGTCGTCGCACGGGCAGCTGGCGATGGGGTACAGGGCGTGCACGTCGCTGCCGTCGGGGCGGTTCAGGCCCAGCGTGACCGACTGACCGGCCAGGAAGCGCAGGCGGTGGCTGCGCGGCGTCTGCAGGTGCAGCAGCCGCGTGCCCGGCGCGAGTTGCGTGACGGCGCGCACCGTGGTCACGATCTGCTGCTGCGGAATGTCCTGCGGGCCACGGGCCTCCAGCAGTTCCAGCGTCAGCTCGCTGCTGGCCGCGGTGTGCGCGCACGCCAGCGTGTAGCCCTGGGCACGCTCAGCCTCGGACAGCGGGTAGTCGCAGGGCTGGGTGCGTGCCACCTCGCCCGAAATCACGCGCACCTTGCACATGCCGCAGGTGCCGTTGCCGCAACCGTAGTTGAGCTTGAGTCCGGCGCGCAGGCCGGCCTGCAACAGGGTGTCGTGCCCCTCGACACAGAACTGGTGTCCGCTGGGGCGCACCGTCACCTGGGCTGTCATGACTTTGAGCATGTCGTCCATCACCGTGAGCAGATCGGCCTGTTCGGTCGCGAGCGCCTGCGTCAGACCCTGGTCGACAAAATCCTGCAGTTCGGACAGCGCCAGCGGCGCGGCGCCGTCGTCTTGCAGGGCATGGATGCGCGTCTGCAGCGCAATCACCAGCGCGTGGTAACGCTGCAGCAAACGCCGCACATCGGCCAGCTCCTGCGTCTGGTGGAAGAGCCGCTGCGCGAGCACCTCCTGGCTGGGCAGCAGCCGCTCGCGCAGGCGCTTGCCGAAGGCCTCGTCGCGGATGTGCGCCACCCGCTCCAGCAGGCCGGTTTCTTCGAGCTGCACGCCGGGGTACAGCCGCAGCAGCTCGTCGGTGGTGACCAGTCCGTCGTTGAGCACCAGCGCGCCGCTGCGCACCTGCTGCTGCAGCACGCCACGGGGCACGCCGACCAGCTGGGCGGCGCGCCAGATCGTCAGCCAGTGGCTCATCGGAACACCTCGCCCAACGGGCCACGGTGCGCGCTGGCGTGGGAGCGGCCCGGCGCTGCGCTCACAACTGCAGCTCCGGCTGGGCCGCCTGCAGCGCGTGGCGATGCGGCGCTGGCGGTGCGCCGACACGGTCGAGGTAACGCGCCCGGTACAGCAGGCGCGGCCGCTGCGGGTCGTCGGTGAAGGCACTGCGATCGTGCGGCACGTTGTTGCAGACGACGCCCATGCCGGGCTGCAGCTGTACGTGAAAAATCCAGGGCACGTCGCTGGACAGCAGCTGCTCCAGAAAAGCGACCGCCGCACGCGTGTCGGGGTCGTCCTTCCAGGCGATGCTGCGCGTGCGCGCGGTGTAGCGCATGTGCAAGGCGTCCAGCCCAGGCAACACGCTGAACACCGGGCCGCTCTGGGCGGGGCGGGCCACACCGTTGTCGTCCGCCCGCTCGGGAATGGTCATGGCGTCGGGCGCCATGAGTGCGCGCACCCACGCGGGGTTGGCGTCGCGCAGCGCGATGTAGACCCGGTGATGGTCCACCAGCCCGCTGACACCGCCCTCGCCGGCCGCGCGCACGCAGTGCAGGACCATGCCCTCGATGCGGCGCGACTGCGGGTGGTAGTAGCCGTCGGTGTGCCAGCGGATGGGTTTGTCGGTGTAGGGGATGAAGTCGGCGCGGGCGCCAGGCCGCTGCGTCGACACTGCTATCGGCGAAATGCCGTCTTCGTCGGCCAGCCAGTTGGCGTCCAGCCGGTGCAGGCCCAGCTGTGCCCCGAGCAGGCGCGGCACCGCCTTGTCTTCTTCGACGACCGGGCTGCGGTAGACCACCATGTTGGCGCGCGCGCAGGTGTGCAGCAGGGCGGCGCGTTCGTCAGCGCTCAGGTGCCGCGGATCGGCCACGTCCACGATCAGGTCTTCCGCACGCACCGGCTGGGTGGCCAGCTTGGTGGCCCGCCACTGCGCGTACGCCTGCGGTTGGTCGAGGTCGAACGGGCTGGGGGAGGTGGCTGTCATGTCTAGTCTCCGCTCATGGAGGCGCGGCGTTTCGGTCGCGGCTCGGTGGACAGTGCGCCGTGCATGCCCCGGCGCACCATCTCGATGGCCTCCGGCACCTCAATGGCCATCAGCTGGTCTTTGACCCAGTGCCGGTCCTTGGCCGGCACGACGGCCTCCACACGGCTGCCCAGGTAGCGAACGAAGCAGAAGTCAGGCCCTTCAGGACCGTGACCGAACTCGGCATAGGCCTCGCCGAGTTCGTTGCAGAAGTCGATGAACTGGTTGCGCCAGCTGTCCGCGCCGTCGGGCGGCTGCCCCAGCCATTCCAGTTCGCTTTCTTCCAGGATTTCGGCCGAGCGGCGCACCAGCGCAGCGGTGAATTCCGCCCGCTCCTCGCCGGTCATGCGGTCGAACGCCATGCGGTCCACCACCTGGATCAGGAAGCCCAGGATTTCCCGCATGAAGGCGAAATATTGC
>JAHIQV010000508.1 GCA_018903185.1 Gammaproteobacteria bacterium
CTCCCGCGGCGGTTCCAAATCGCGCCCGTTCTACAACATCGTGGTTGCCGACAAGCGCAACCGCCGCGATGGCCGCTTCATCGAGCGCATCGGCTTCTACAACCCGCTGGCCCGCGGTGGTGAAGAACCCCTGCGCGTTGCCGTGGACCGCCTGACCTACTGGACCAGCGTCGGCGCCGAGCCGTCGGACACCGTGTCCCGTCTGGTCAAGCAGCACGCCGCCAAGGCCACCGTCGCCGCCTGATCGGCCTGGCCGGCCCTCACAGGGCTGGCCGGTTTGCCTCTTTCCTGCATGTCCAACAGCCCGTTCGTCACCGCGTCCCTGCCGGACGACGCCATCGAGCTGGGCCGTTTCCAGGACGCATGGGGCATCAAAGGCTGGGTCCGCATCCAGCCGCACAGTGCCGACACATCGGCACTGTTTGAATCGTCCGAATGGTTTCTCCAGCCGCCCGAAGCCCGCTTCGCGCGCGGCTTTTCGGCGTTTGCGGGCGGCGTCCGGGTGAAAGTGGCCGAGATCAAGGCCCACTCCGACGGCATCGTGGCCCGGATCGAAGGGCTGGACGACCGCAACGGCGCCGAAGCGCTCAAGGGCGTGCGCATCTATTTGCCGCGCAGTGCGTTTCCGGCCACGCCCGACGGCGAGTACTACTGGGTCGACCTGATCGGCCTCACCGTGGTCAACCGCGATGGCGTGCACCTGGGCGTGGTGCGCGACCTCATGCCCACCGGACCGAACTCGGTGCTGGTGATGGAATACACCGAAACGGTGGACGGTAAAGAGCAGACCGCCGAACGTTTGATCCCCTTCGTGGCTGCCTACATCGACGACGTCGATCTCAAAGCCCGCCGCATCACCGCCGACTGGGGTCTTGATTACTGAACCTTGCGCCATGCGAGGAACGAGGTGCCTTCCCCAGCGGGCGCCAACGATCCGGCTTTGCTGGTCAAAGGGCGCCGGCCCCCTGAGGGGAAGCCGCGCAGCGGCGCAGGGGGGAGAATACCCATATGCGCTTTGACGTCATCACCCTGTTTCCCGAGCTGTTCGAGCCGTTTTTCAAGAGCGGCATCACCCGCCGCGCGTTCGAGTCGAAACAGGTGGATGTGCGTCTGTGGAATCCGCGCGATTTCGCCGAGGGCAACTACCGCCGCGTGGACGACCGGCCGTTTGGCGGTGGCCCTGGCATGGTCATGATGGCCGAGCCGCTCTGGCTGTGTCTGCAGGCCATCCGTGCCGACCGGGCCGAAACCGACGATGCACACGCGCCCGTGGTGCTGTTTTCCCCCATCGGCCAGCGCCTGGACCATGCGGGCGCGACACAGTGGGCCGCCAGCACCGGAGCGGTGCTGGTGTGTGGACGCTACGAGGGCATCGATCAGCGTTTCATCGACGCCTGTGTCGATCAGCAGATCAGCCTGGGCGACTTTGTGCTGTCGGGTGGCGAAATTGCTGCGCTGGCCTTGCTCGACGCGGTGGCGCGCCTCATGCCCGGCGTGCTGGGCGATGAAGGCAGCCACCAGCAGGACAGCTTCAACCCGGCGCTCGACGGCCTGCTCGACAGCCCGCACCACACCCGGCCCGAGGTCTGGAACGGCCCTCAAGGGCCGATGGCCGTGCCCGAGGTGTTGCAGGGCGGGCACCACGAACGCATCGCGCGTTACCGGCGCGAGCAGAGTCTGGCGCTCACTGCCCGCCTGCGGCCCGAGCTGCTGGAGCGGGCGAGGGCGGCTGGCCGCCTCAGCAAGGCCGACGAGTCTTTTCTGAGCCAGCCAAAAAGGCTATAATCCAAGGCTTTTCGATCCTCTGACCGGCCGCCATGACCGGGCCAGCCCGCAGCAAGCGCCGTTCGCCGGTGCCAGCTGGACAGGGCTTTTGCCGGATTCGTGGCCTTTAGTGCAGCGCGGGCATGATCGTGAAAACAGGAAACCATGAACCTCATCCAGACCCTTGAGCAAGAAGAAATTGCTCGCCTTGGCAAGACCATTCCCGCATTCGCGCCTGGCGACACCGTGATCGTCAGCGTCAACGTGATCGAAGGTACGCGCAAGCGCCTTCAGGCTTACGAAGGCGTGGTGATCGCCCGTCGCAACCGTGGCCTGAACTCCAACTTCATCGTGCGCAAGATCTCCAACGGTGAAGGCGTCGAGCGTACGTTCCCGCTGTACAGCCCGCTGATCGCCAAGATCGAAGTCAAGCGCCGTGGCGACGTGCGCCGTGCCAAGCTGTACTACCTGCGCGAGCGCAGCGGCAAGTCGGCACGTATCAAGGAAAAGCTGGGCGCTTGATCGGCGACTGCTTTCCTTCGCAAAATGCCGCTCCCTGGAGCGGCTTTTTTGTGCCCGCTGGGGCTGTTCCTGGCGGGACGGCCGGCAAGGGCCTTGTGTCCTATGCTCGGATCTCCATGTCTCAAACCTTGCCTGCTTTTGATCCGCGCCTGATCCCGGTGGTGCCCAGCGCATTCCGGGAGAACTTGCTGCCTGCCCATGCCGATCACCTGACCGCGCAGGGTCTGCGTGACCGCTTTGCACGGCCGCCCGCCTGGACGCCCGAGTTGCGGCACGAGGTGAAGTTTGCCGACCGGATCCCAGCTCAGGCCGCGGTGCTGCTGCCACTGGTGATGCACGCGCGGCCGACCTTGTTGCTGACCCAGCGCACGGCACACCTGTCCACCCACTCGGGCCAGATTGCGTTTCCCGGCGGCAAGCTCGACGCAACGGACACCGATGCCACGGCCGCGGCCTTGCGCGAGACCTTTGAGGAGATCGGCCTGCCGCCTGATCGGGTGGAGGTGCTGGGCAGCCTGCCGATCTATGTGACGGGCACCTCGTTCATCGTGACGCCTGTGGTGGGCCTGGTGCAGCCCGGCTTCACCTTGCAGCCCAATCCATACGAGGTGGACGATGTGTTTGAAGTGCCGCTCGATTTCCTCATGGACCCCGCGCACCACCGCCGGCATGCCTGGGAATGGGAAGGTGTGGTGCGCGAGTGGTACTCGATACCGTACCAGGACGGCGAGCACGAGCGGTTCATCTGGGGGGCCACGGCCGGCATGCTGCGCAATTTTTACCGCCTGCTCAGCGCCTGACAGGCCGTGCAGGGCGGGCCGCCCTTCAGAATGCCGCGCCCGCTGAGTGCCAGTCAACCGTACGCAGAACCTGACACTATCATTGCCCCATGAGTTTTTTCGCCATCCTGATTGCTTTCCTGCTGGAACAGACGCGCCCGCTCGCCTACGACAACCCGGTGCATGCGGGCTTGCGTGCCTGGGCGCGGCTGGTGCGCCGCAACCTCGATGCAGGGCAGAGTGCCCACGGCTGGCTGGCCTGGTTGCTGGCAGCAGGGATGCCGGCGCTTGTCGCCGGACTGGTGTACTGGGGACTCTGGACGTTCAGCACGGTACTGGCGTTTGCGTGGCTGGTGGCGGTGCTGTACGTGATGGTCGGGTTCCGGCAGTTCAGCCACCACTTCACCGACATCCGCCAGGCGCTGGAGACCGGGAACGACACGGAAGCCCGCGAGAAGCTGGCCGCCTGGCTGCGGGTGGATGCGGCCAGCCTGCCTCGCGCCGAGTTGCTGCGCCAGGTCATCGAACACTCGGTGCTGGCGGCCCACCGCCATGTGTTTGGCGTGCTGGCCTGTTTTGTGGTTTTCTGGGTGCTGGGGCTGGGGCCATCGGGGGCGGTGTTCTACCGCATGGCCGAATACCTGGCGCGCAACTGGCGCGCCCGGCCCGATGGCACCCCCAGTGTTGCCTTGCAGCAGGCGGCTGCCGTCGCATGGGCCTGGGTGGACTACCTGCCCGCGCGTGTGACCGCGCTGGGTTTCGCCATCGTGGGCAACTTCGAAGAGGCGGTGGCCAGCTGGCGCGATGAGTCCGATCGCTTTGCGCACGGGAACGACGGCGTGTTGCTGGCAGCCACGTCGGGCGCGCTCGGTGTGCGGCTGGCGCAGCTCGCGGAGGTTGAAAGCGTGGCTGAATCCGTGGAGGGCAGTTCCAGGGCCGAACCGCAGATCGCCCACCTGGCGAGCGCCGTGGGGCTGGTCTGGCGCAGCGTGGTGCTGTGGATGCTGCTGCTGGCCTTGCTGACGCTGGCCCGCTTGATTGGATGAGCTGTTGGGCGAGCTACAGTTTCATCTCGAAACTGCGCGATTTGCACTGAATGACATGGTCCAACCGGGGACACCGCCGGGCCGGCTTGCCGGGCGGCTGGTGTCGCCCCCGTGAGGGGGTAGCGCGAAGCGCTGCGGGGGCGGTCCTTCTCAATAGCTGCGGCGGGCGGAGAGTTCGGCGAACAGTTCGCCATAGATCCGGTAGCGGTTGTCCCCGATGCTTTTTTCCTTGCTCGCGCCGCCTGCGTCTTCGGCGCCCATCACCTGATCGCGCACCGCGCAGCCTGGCTCGTGCAGGTGCGTGCAGTTGTAGAAGCGGCAGTGGCCCAGCGTGGCGCGCAGGTCGGGCATGAGGTGCGCGAGCTGCATCGGTTCAATGTGGTTGAGACCGAATTCCTGAAACCCCGGGGAGTCGATCAGGGCGGTGCAACGCGTCTCGTCCACCCAGTACCAGGTGGTGCTGGTGGTGGTGTGTTTGCCGGAGTTGAGCGCGCGCGAGATTTCACCGGTCAGCGCCTTGGCGTGTGGCACGAGCCGGTTCACCAGCGTGCTTTTGCCGACGCCTGAAGGACCGAGCACCAGGGTGGTCTTGCCCGCCAGGCGTTGCTCCAGCTCAATCAGGCCTTGTTCGGTTTCGGCGGCGGTCTGGCCCTTGAGACGCAGGGGCAGGACATCGCAGCCCATGCGGCGGTAGCTCTCCAGCCGCTCCCACGCCTGGTCGAAGGCGGGTTGCAGATCGCTCTTGTTGAGCACGATCAGCACCGGAATGCCCTCGGCTTCGGCGGCGATCAGCGAGCGCGCGAGCTGGCGTTCTGAAAACTCGGGGTCGGCGGCGATCAACACCAGGATCTGGTCGAGGTTGGCGGCAAACGACTTGGTACGCATCTCGTCCTGACGGTAGAACAGGTTGCGCCGCGGTTCCACGCGTTCGATGCTGCCCTCGTCACCGGTGGCCTGCCAGGCCACCCGGTCGCCGACCACCACGGCATTTTTCTTGCCGCGGGGATGGCAGATGCCCCGTGTGCCATCGGGGCTCTCCACCAGGCAATGCCGTCCGAAGGCGGCGACCACCAGGCCGGGCTGCAGCGCGTCGGCTGCGGGGGTGGCGGGGTGTTTGCTCAAGGCGTGGTTCCGTTGGCAGGCAGGAGATGCATTCAGTCTTTCAGCAGCAGGTCGACCGCGGCGGCGCAGAAAAAGTCACTCACCGAGATGCCGCCCACGTCGTGCGTGTTGTAGCGCACGGTGCACCGCGCGAAGCCGAGGGCGAGATCGGGGTGATGGTTCTCCCGGTGCGCGATCCAGGCCACGGCGTTGACGAAGGCCATGGTGTTGTGGAAGTCGGGGAAGGTGTAGGTCTTCTCCAGTGCCCCGTCGATCAGTTTCCAGCCCTGGGCGGCGTCGCCATTGAGCTGGGTGAGCTGGGTCACGACCGCAGTGGCGGACAGGGCTTGCCGGTTCTGGTGGATGGGGTTCATGGGCTTTGGGGGCATCAACGCGGATCAGGCCGGGGTGCCGGTGGCGCGCAGGCGGGCGATGCGTTCGCTGGCGGGCGGATGGGAGTAGTAGAAACGTGCGAACACGGGGTCGGGCGTGAGGGTGCTCGCGTTGTCCTTGTAGAGCTTGAGCAGCGCACTGGCGAGGTCCTGGCCATTGGTCTGTGCCATGGCGTAGGCGTCGGCCTCAAACTCGTGGCTGCGCGACAAACGCGCCATAA
>JAHIQV010000509.1 GCA_018903185.1 Gammaproteobacteria bacterium
ACATCGGCCAGGCGGCCGACGGCCACACCAGCGAGTGGCAGACCTTCGTTCATGCCGTGTCGTGATCAGAGGGTGGCGACACGCGCTTCATCAACCACGCCATGGTGAGCGCCGCGCTGCCCAGGCCCACCAGCGTGCTGAGCACCAGCGCCACGCCGATGGCCAGCGCCTCGTCGCCCAGGCGCTGCAGGTGCAGCATCACACCGACACCCGCGGGCACGAAGAGCAGCGAGAGGTGTTGCAGCAGGGTCTGCGCCGTGGGCTGGATGGCGCCGAGCAGCGAGGGTCGCAGCACCAGCGCGAGCAACAGCAGCGCCATGCCCACCACCGGGCCCGGCACCGGCGCCGCCAGCGCGCGCACCAGCGCCTCGCCGATGAGCTGGAACACGAGCAGGGTGGCGAGCGCGGGGATCATCAGCCTCTCAGAGCAGCTCTTTCGGGATGTTGCCGCCGTTGGCCGCGATATGGCCCAGCACATTTTTGTGCAGCCACATGTTCATCTGGGCGGAATCGGCCATCTTGTCGTCGGGGCAGTACAGCTCCTTGGCCAGCTCCTTGCGCGCGGCCAGGCTGCTGTCCAGGCCCAGCAGCTTGAGCAGATCGACGATGGAGGTCTTCCAGTTGAGCTTCTCCGGGTGGTTGGCGGCCTTCTCCGTCAGCAGGGCAACCACGTCCACCATGGCGATGGGGTTGACCACGGGCTCGGCCGGAGCCGCGGCGACCGGAGCGGGTGCTGCGGCGGGAGCCGGCGCAGCCGCAGGGGGCGGTGTGATGACGGGCGCAGCAGCGGCCTCTTTCATACCCAACTTTTCCAGGATGTTGCTGAAGAAACCCATGTCAAATCTCCAATGGCGTCGTGAACACAAAGCACGGCACCAGACGCTGATGGCACCGCAGCCCCAGCTTATCGCTGTATGGCGACAGAGGCGTTACTTATTTGTATCGCCCTGGCAGCGGGGTGCGGGGGACAGGCCGGTGCCTGTGCGGAAATGCCCGACGGTGTCAGCCCAGCGCCTCATCCAGCAGCTCGACCCAGTGCCGCACCGGCGTGGCCGTGCCGCTCTGCAGGTGCGTGATGCAGCCGATGTTGGCGCTGGTGATCACGTCGGGTCGCAGTTCGCTCAGGTGGCCGAGCTTGCGGTCGCGCAGCTGGTACGAGAGCGTGGGGTTGAGCACCGAATACGTGCCCGCCGAGCCGCAACACAGGTGCGCCTCGTTCTTCGCCACCATCACCGTGAAACCCATTGCCGACAGGTGCTGCTCCACACCGCCCTTCAGTTGCTGACCGTGTTGCAAGGTGCAGGGCGGGTGAAAGCCGATCACCTTCTTCGCGTAGGGTTGCTTCGCCAGCTTGGGCTTCAACACCGGCACCAGCGCGGGCAGCAGCTCGCTCAGGTCTTTCGTCAACTCGCTGATGCGCGCGGCCTTGGCCGCGTAGGTCGCGTCGTGCTGCAGGATGTGGCCGTATTCCTTGACCGTGACGCCGCAGCCCGAGGCGTTCATGACGATGGCTTCGACACCGGCCTCGACGTGCGGCCACCAGGCATCGATGTTGGCGCGCATCTGTGCCATGCCGCCGTCCTGGTCGTTCAGGTGGAACTTCACCGCGCCGCAGCAGCCCGCCTTGGGCGCGATCACGGTCTGGATGCCGGCGGCGTCGAGCACGCGCGCGGTCGCCGAGTTGATGTTGGGCATCATCGCCGTCTGCACGCAACCCGCGAGCATCAGCACCTTGCGCGCGTGGGTCTGCGTGGGCCAGCGCCCGGTGTCCTGCTTGGCGGGCACCTTGTTCTTCAGCGAAGCCGGCAGCAGCCCGCGCACCAGTTGCCCCATCTTCATGGCCGGGCCGAACAGCGGCGAAGGCAGACCTTCCTTGAGCAGCCAGCGCACCGCTTTTTCGCCTGCCGGGCGCGGCACTTTTTCATCGACGATCTTGCGACCGATGTCGATCAGGTGGCCGTAGTCCACGCCGCTGGGGCAGGTGCTTTCGCAGTTGCGGCAGGTGAGGCAGCGGTCCAGGTGCAGCTGGGTCTTGCGCGTCGGCTCGGCACCTTCGAGCACCTGCTTCATCAAATAGATGCGGCCCCGCGGACCATCGAGCTCGTCGCCCAGCAGCTGGTAGGTGGGGCAGGTGGCGGTGCAGAAACCGCAGTGCACGCACTTGCGCAGGATGGCTTCGGCGGCGCGGCCATCGGCGCGCGCCTGGTATTCGGGGGAGAGCTGGGTTTGCATGTCTCGGCTTCGGGTTATTTCATCTTGAAGAGGTTGCGCAGGGCGAGGCCGATGAGGAACAGCGCGAGCACGGAGACGGCCTTGTGCAGGAAAAGGGTGAGCACGGTCCAGACACCCAGTTGGTCTCCGAACAGTGCCTTCGTTGCTGGTTCGGCGAACTTCTCAAAACCGGGCAATGCTTGACCAAGCGTGAATTGGATCAAGGAGGGAGTCATGGTGCAGGCCACCGCTTTGCCTCCACACCACACCAGTCCGGCTTGCCATGCATAGAGCACAGCCGCGACAAGAAGCGCGGAAAAGAACATCGTCGCCGGTCTGGCGACACTGAATCCGAAGTTTG
>JAHIQV010000510.1 GCA_018903185.1 Gammaproteobacteria bacterium
GATCCACTCGCCCACCGCGTGGTTGTGGTGCGAGGGCACGTGCGTCATCAGCGTCTCGCCGCTGGCCAGGCGCAGTGTGTAGAGGAACTCGGAGCCGCGGAAGGCCTTGCGGACGATCTGCGCCTTGGCGGGCGCCAGGTCGTCGTGCACGATGTCGTCCGCGCGCAGCAGCACGTCGCACAGGCCCGACTCGTAGGCGCTGGGCAGCGGGCACTCTTCCACGTCGTGCAGCGCGCCCAGCGGGGTCTGCACCGAGACTTCGTTGCCCACCAGCCGGATCTGCGCCGGCGCGAACACGCCGTGGCCGATGAACTCGGCCACGAAGCGCGTGGCCGGGCGGTGGTAGAGCGCGTAGGCGTCGTCCCACTGGTGCAGATGGCCCTGGTGCATGACGCCGATCACGTCGCCGATGGCGAAGGCTTCGAGCTGGTCGTGGGTGACGAAGAGCGCCGTGGCGCCCGCGGCCTTGAGGATGGCGCGCACCTCGTGCGCCAGGCGCTCGCGCAGGTCCACGTCGAGGTTGGAAAACGGCTCGTCGAGCAGCAGCAAGCGCGGGCGCGGTGCCAGCGCACGCGCCAGGGCCACGCGCTGCTGCTGGCCACCGGAGAGTTCGTGCGGATGGCGGTCCTGCATGCCGTCCAGGCCCACGAGCTTGAGCACCTCGGCCACGCGCTTCTCGCGTTCGTTGCGGGAGAGCTTGGCGATGCCAAAGCCGACGTTGCGCGCGATGTCCAGGTGGGGGAAGAGTGCGTAGTCCTGGAACACCATGCCGATGCGCCGCTGTTCGGCCGGCATGTGGTGTTGCCCGTCGCTCACCGTTTCGCCCTGCAGGGTGATGCTGCCGCTGCTGGCCCGCTCCAGCCCCGCCACGGCGCGCAGCAGCGTGGTCTTGCCACAGCCCGAAGGGCCGATCAGCACGCCGATGTCGCCGGCGCGAAGGCCGAACGACACACCGTCCACCGCGGCCGGCTGTTGGCCGGCGTAGCGCACACTGAGCTGGGAGACGTTGAGGAACATGGCTGATCCTGGCGGTGGGCTGTTCGGGGCCGCGGCCTCAAACAGCCTGCGGACAGGTTCAAATTGTAGATGACTACAATTCTCATTTGTGTTGATGCGGGTCAAATGACCTGTCCGGCGGGGTCTGCAACGCCCGTGCCATGATGGGCACCGTTCACACCCCTTACTCCCCGTCCCCTTCCTGACCTGACTGCCCATGCCGCGTTGGATGGCCTTTGCCCTCTTGCTCCTGCTGGCCCTGCTGCTGACGCTGCCGGTGCTGTCGCTGGGGGCTTCGTGGTTGCAGTTCGACGCCGCGGCGCGCGACGTGCTGCACCAGATGGCGCAGACGGTGCTGCCGGACTACGCGCTCACCACCGTGCTGCTGTGTCTCTGCGTGGCCCTGGGCGTGGCGCTGGTGGGCATGGGCACGGCCAGCGCGGTGACGCTGTTCGATTTCCCCGGCCGGCGCGTGTTCGAGTGGGCGTTGCTGCTGCCGCTGGCCATGCCGGCCTACGTGGTGGCCTACGCCTACACCGATTTCCTCCAGTTCAGCGGGCCGCTGCAGGTGGGTTTGCGCGAGGCTTTTGGCCTGCAGGGCCGGGTGTTCCCGGAGATCCGCAACACGCCGGGTGCGGTCTGGGTCTTCACCTTCTCGCTCTATCCCTATGTGTACCTGCTGGCGCGCACCGCGCTCTCCGAGCGCGCCTCGCAGCTGATGGAGGCCGCGCGCCTGCTGGGCGCGCCGCTGTCGCGCCGCATCCGCGAGGTGGCGCTGCCGCTGGCGCGCCCGGCGGTGGCCGCGGGTGTGGCGCTGGCGCTCATGGAGACGCTGGCCGATTTTGGCGTCGCCAGCTACTTCGGCATCCAGACCTTCACCGCCGGCATCTACAAGGCCTGGCTGTCCATGGACATGCCGCTGGCGGACGCGCAACTGGCGACCATGTTGCTGGCCATCGTGGCGCTGTTGCTCTGGCTGGAGCACCGGGCCCAGCGGCGCATGCGGTTTTCCTCCCAGCGCGGCCAGCGCGCGGGCAGTGCCGAGGCGCAGCCGGTGCTGCTGACGGGTGGTCGGTCTTTGCTGGCGGTGCTGGTGTGTGGTTTGCCGGTCCTGTTCGGTTTTGTGTTGCCGGTGCTCTTCATGCTGCGGCCGCTGATTGGCGGCTGGGAAGACCTGCCCTGGACGATGTTCGTGCAGTGGTCGCGCAACAGCGTGTGGCTGGCGGGCCTGAGTGCGCTGCTGGCCACCGCGCTGGCGCTGGTGCTGGCGTTTGCGCTGCGCACCCGGCCCAGCATGGTCACGCGCGGCGTGGTGCAGCTCGCCAGCCTGGGCTACGCCGTGCCGGGGGCGGTGATCGTGGTGGGCCTGTTGCTGCCGGTCGGCTGGGTGCAGGCGGTGCGGCCGGAGTCGAGCGTGGGCTACTGGATCACGGCCACGGCGCTGGGCATCGTCTGGGCCTACATGGTGCGCTTCACCGCGGTGGCCCTGCAGTCGGTGCAGAGCGGTTACGCGCGCGTGCCCGCCAGCCTGGACGATTCGGCGCGCATGCTCGGCACCACCGGCGCCGGCCTGGCCGCCCGGGTGCACTGGCCGCTGCTCCGGCGTTCCACCGCCGCGGCCGCGCTGCTGGTGTTCGTCGATGTCATGAAGGAGCTGCCAGCCACCCTGGTGCTGCGGCCCTTCAACAGCGACACCCTCGCGGTGGTGACCTACCAGCTGGCGCGCGACGAGCGCCTGGGTGAGGCGGCGCTGCCCGCGCTCACCCTGGTGCTGGTGGGGCTGGTGCCGGTGATCATGCTCAGCCGCACGCTGCGCCAGCGCTGAGGGTCCGCAGCCAGACCTTCAGGGCCTACGACATCGCCTTCGGTCCCCCGTTGATCCCCCAGGGCGTGCCGAAGCGGTCGA
>JAHIQV010000511.1 GCA_018903185.1 Gammaproteobacteria bacterium
ATCGTGCCTGGCTACGGCATGGCGGTGGCGCAGGCGCAGCACACGGTGTTCGAGATCACCAGGCACCTGCGCGAGAAGGGCGTCAACGTGCGCTTCGGCATCCATCCGGTGGCCGGCCGCATGCCGGGCCACATGAACGTGCTGCTGGCCGAGGCCCGGGTGCCCTACGACATCGTGTTCGAGATGGACGAGCTCAACGACGACTTCCCCGACACCGATGTGGCCATCGTGATCGGCGCCAACGACATCGTGAACCCGGCGGCGCAGGAAGACCCGACCAGCCCCATCGCCGGCATGCCGGTGCTGGAGGTCTGGAAGGCGCGCACTTCCATCGTCATGAAGCGCAGCATGGCTTCGGGCTATGCGGGCGTGGACAACCCGCTCTTCTACAAGGACAACAACCGCATGCTGTTCGGCGATGCGAAGAAGATGCTCGACGAGGTCCTGGTCGCTTTGAAGACCTGACCGCGCATTGGCCCGGGCGATGGGCGGGTGGTGATCGATGCGCTTTGGCGATGCCGCACCAGAAAAAACAAAGAGCCGGTGTCACCACAGGCTCTTTGTTTTTGTAGCACTGAGGCAAGGACACCACAGGTTTTAGAGTAGCCTGTCAGTCGTTCGTAAGGGAAAAACACGAGGCCGAAAGGCCTCGGCCCGGACGACAATGCGCAGTTGCCGACAACCCACAAGAGATCTGGAGATACCGCATGACCGAACCGACGGCCGATCGTCCCTGGCTGGGCGCCTACCCCGCAGGTGTGCCCGCCGACATCGATGTGGCGCAGTACCCGTCGCTGGTGCATCTGATGGAGGAGAGCTTCCACAAAAACGCGGCCCGCACCGCCTACAGCTTCATGGGCAAGGAGCTCAGCTTCGCCCAGACCGACAGCCTGTCGCAGGCCTTCGCGGCCTACCTGCAGGGGCTGGGCCTGGTTAAGGGCGACCGCGTGGCGATCATGATGCCCAACGTGCCGCAGTACCCGGTGGCTGTGGCGGGCATCCTGCGCGCGGGCTTTGTGGTGGTCAACGTGAACCCGCTGTACACCCCGCGTGAGCTGGAGCACCAGCTCAAGGACTCGGGCGCCAAGGCCATCGTCATCATCGAGAACTTCGCCGGCACGCTGGAGCAGTGCATCGCGAACACGCCGGTCAAGCACGTGGTGCTGGCCGCGATGGGCGACCTGCTGGGCCTGCTCAAGGGCGCCATCGTCAACTACGTGGTGCGCAACGTGAAGAAGATGGTGCCCACCTTCAGCCTGCCGCAGGCGGTGCGTTTCAACGATGCCGTTGCCAGGGGCACACGCGGCACGCTCAAGCGGCCCGAGATCGGGCCGGAAGACGTGGCCGTGCTGCAGTACACCGGCGGTACCACCGGTGTGAGCAAGGGCGCGGTGCTGCTGCACCGCAACGTGATCGCCAACGTGATGCAGTCCGAGGCCTGGAACGACCCCGTGATGAAGCAGGTGCCGGCGGGCGAGCAGCCCACCAGTGTCTGCGCCCTGCCGCTGTACCACATCTTCGCCTTCACGGTGAACATGATGCTGGGCATGCGCACCGGCGGCAAAGTGATCCTCATCCCCAATCCGCGCGACCTGCCGGCGGTGCTCAAGGAGCTGAGCAAGCACACCTTCCACAGCTTCCCGGCCGTGAACACCCTGTTCAATGGCCTGGCCAACCACCCGGACTTCAATACCGTCAACTGGAAGAACCTCAAAGTGTCGGTGGGTGGTGGCATGGCGGTGCAGGGCGCGGTGGCCAGGCTCTGGCTGGAGAAAACCGGCTGCCCGATCTGTGAAGGTTATGGCTTGTCCGAAACCAGCCCCTCGGCCAGCTGCAACCCGGTGACCAACACCGAGTTCACCGCGACCATTGGCGTACCTTTGTCCAACACGTTCATGAAGTGTCTCGATGACGAGGGCAACGAGGTGCCGCAGGGCCAGGCCGGCGAGATCGCCATCAAGGGCCCGCAGGTGATGGCGGGCTACTGGCAGCGGCCCGATGAAACCGCCAAGGTCATGACCGCCGACGGCTTCTTCAAGAGCGGCGACGTGGGCATCATGGACGAGCGCGGCTACTTCAAGATCGTCGATCGCAAGAAAGACATGGTGCTGGTCAGCGGCTTCAACGTCTACCCGAACGAGGTGGAAGACGTGGTGGCCCAGCTGCCGGGCGTGATGGAATGCGCTGTGGTCGGCGTACCCGACGACAAGTCGGGCGAGGCCGTCAAGCTGGTGATCGTGAAGAAGGACCCGGCACTGACCGAAGCGCAGGTGCGCGACTTCTGCAAGAGCAACCTCACCGGCTACAAGCAGCCCAAGGTGGTGGAGTTCCGCACCGAACTGCCCAAGACCCCGGTGGGCAAGATCCTGCGCCGCGAACTCAGAGACAAGAAGTAATTTCGCGTGTCTGAAGAAGCGCCTATCAGCACCCACCGTGGAACCGGCTTTGCCGGGCCACCAGTGGGGTCCCCCCAGCCAGGGGGGAAGCCGCGAAGCGGCGCAGGGGGGGATCGTCCATGCATCGCCATCGTTTCTGCCCTGCACGACGAACTCGCGTCCGTGCTGGCGCAGATGCCTGACGAGCACAAGCAGACTGTGGCCGGGCGCGCGTTCTGGGTCGGCCATTTGCACGGGCAGGACGTGGTGGCAGTGCTCTGCGGCATCGGCAAGGTGGCGGCTGCGACAACTGCTGCGCTGTTGATCCAGCACTTTGGCGTGCGGCGCATCGTCTTCACCGGTGTGGCCGGCGGCCTGGGTGACGGCGTGAACGTGGGCGATGTGGTGCTGGCGCGCAGTTTCCTTCAGCACGACATGGATGCCTCGCCACTGTTCCCCCGCCACGAGGTGCCGGGTTACGGCCGCGCACGCTTCGAGGCCGATTCGGCGCTGACCGATGCACTGGAGCTGGCCTGCGACCGCATGTTGCACACGCTGCCGCAGCGGCTGGGTGCCGAGACAGTGGCCGCGTTCGGCCTGCACACACCGCGTCTTCACCAGGGCCTGCTCATCAGCGGCGACCGCTTTGTCGCCACCACCGCCGAAAGCCAGGCCTTGCAGCGTGAACTGCCGGACGCCTTGGCGGTGGACATGGAGGGTGCCGCCTTCGCGCAGGTGTGTCACGACTTCGTCGTGCCGCTGGCGGTGGTGCGCACCATCTCCGACCGCGCCGACGACGCCGCGCACGTGGACTTTCCGCGTTTTCTGCGGGAGGTGGCCAGCCGTTACAGCGGCGCGGTGGTCGAGGCGCTCTTCACTTGAGCCATCCTCTTTTGCGGAAGTAAAGCATGGGCCCCACGGCTGAGAGCACCATCAATCCCAGCGCAAACGGGTAACCCCATTTCTGGCTCAGTTCCGGCATGTATTCGAAGTTCATGCCGTAGAGGCTGGCGATCATGGTCGGGGGCAGCAGCGCCACGCTGGCCACCGAGAACAGTTTGATGATCTTGTTCTGGTTGATGTTGATGAAACCGACCGTCGCGTCCATCAGGAAGTTGATCTTGTCGAACAGGAAGGCGGTGTGGCTGTCGAGCGAGTCGAGGTCGCGCAGGATCTGTCGCGCGTCTTCGAACTGCTCGGCGCTCAGCATGCGCGTGCGCATCATGAAGCTGACGGCGCGGCGCGTGTCCATCACGTTGCGGCGGATGCGGCCCGACATGTCTTCGTGGCGCGCAATGGCCGAGAGCACCTGTCCGGCGGTGTCGTCCGTCACGGCACCCGCCAGCACCTGGCGACTGACTTTCTCCAGGTCGTCGTAGATGTTCTCCAGTGTGTCGGCGCAGTACTCGGCGTCGGCGTCGAACAGCATCAGGAGCACATCCTTGGCGTTTTCGATCAGGCCGGGCATGCGCCGCGCGCGCATGCGCAGCAGGCGGAACACCGGCACGTCTTCGTCGTGGATGGAGAACAGCACGCCCTGGCTCTTGAGCGAGTCGTTGTGTTCGTTGAGGATGAAGGCCACGCGGATGGCGCGGGGGTCC
>JAHIQV010000512.1 GCA_018903185.1 Gammaproteobacteria bacterium
CGGCAGGAAAAACGACATGTCGGCCGAAAAACGGCTGTTCCAGACCCCCGCCACCCCGGCCAGCATCAGCGCCAGCCAGACCAGAAACACCCGGACCGCGGCCGACCTCATGGGGTTTCTATCGGCTCGATGCTGATTTCCGAACGGTCTCCGTCGACCTGCAGGTACTCGATGTGGCGGACCTGACGCTCGCCACCGCTGACGGTGATGCGCTGGAGCAAGGCTGCGATGGCGGGTTCGCTCGGCACCAGGGTCAACACCCACTGGCTGCTCTCTCCTTGCAGATCAAGCGTGTAGTTCTTCTCCAGGGATTTGCGATTGCCCGACAGCGTGCTGCGGATGCTGTCCACAAACGCCAGTGCCTCGGGGCGGCTGGCGAGGCTGATGGAGAGCTTGCGCTTGTCGCGCTCCATGCTGAGCATGTCCTTGTCCAGCACCATGGTTTCCACCTTGGGCAGCAGCGTTCGCTTCTCCAGCCGGTCGGGCGGGCTGTACACCATCTCGCCGCTGGCCTGGACCGGCTTGTCGAGCAGGGCCATGTGCCGCTTCTCGACAAAACGCGCCCGGCCACCCTTGTGGCTGGCCAGATCGGTCATCAACTGTTCGATGTTGTATGCGGCCTGGGCGGCCGTCATGGCACCCAGCCCCGCCAGAGCCAGAACGACGGAACGCAGAAGCGCCCCCCAGGGCGCCCGCGGAACCGGCTTCGCCGGGCCACAGGCTGCATCCCCCCTCGCAGAAGGGGAGAAGGCGCGAAGCAACGCAAGGGGGTTTCTCATTTTTTCCAGAAGTCGAAGAAGTTGAACCAGTTGTAGGGCGCCAACCTGCAAAGTCGCGCCAGGCTGTCGGCATAGGCCTGCACGGCCGCCTTGATCGCCGCGTCACGCCCACCGCGCTCGACATTTGAAAAATCGGCCAGCTGTTCGAAATGCAGCTGGTAGCGGTTGCCCCCGAGGTACAGACCCGCCATGAGGAACACCGGCCGCTTGAGCATCGCCGCCATGCGCCAGGGACCCAGCGGAAAAGCCGCCTGTTCACCCAGAAACTCGACCGACAGGGTGGCGTCATCGTTCAGCGATCGGTCCGCCAGCATGCCCACCAGATACCCTTCGTCGAGCTTGTCGCGAACCTCCAGCATCGACTCCAGGTGTCCCAGGGAGATGATATCTTGCATCGCCTTGGGGTTGATGGCCGCGAGCGTGGCGTTGAGCTTGCGCGCGTTCTGCTCGTACATCAGCATGGCCACGCGCAGCCCCTTCTTCCCCCGCCCCATGGCACGCAGCACCTCAAAGCTGCCCAGGTGGGCCCCCATGAGCAGCGCGCCGGGCTTTTTTTCAATCGCCGCCAGCAACGCCTGGTCGCCCTTGACCTCGATGTCAAACACGTTGAAGCGGTCATTCAGCAGGTAGATGCGGTCGTGGATGGTGCTGGCGAAACTGAACACGTGGCGGTAGCCATCGCGCCAGCCCGCGTAGCGGCCCAGGACACGGTGCAGGTAGGCGCGGCTCGCACGGCGCGCCGCGGGCGCAAACAGCACGAAATAGACGGCGATGCCGTGCAGCACCAGACGCCCCACCCGCCGGCCGAACGCCAGCGAGATCCAGACCATCAGGCGCAGGATGGCCAGGTTGCTGCGCTCCTGGCGCCGCATCCACTCGGGTTGTGCGTCGGTCTGTCGGGTTCCGGTGTTCATGGGTTCAAGGGCTGCAGGCTGCCCGAGGCGACATCGCGGTCGCCACAGCGCACCACGAACGACAGCCCGCCCCGCGCCCCGTCCTGCAGCGTGAACACCAGTTCGTCATCCGGCCCGCAGGGGCTGAGGAACTTGGCCTGCGCGACCTGCCAGGCACCGCCCGCGAGCCCCAGGTGCGCTTGCGCCAGCAGCACGGCCTGATCCAGCAGGACCACGCCGGGCACGATGGGATGCCCCGGAAAATGCCCGGCAAAGGCCGGATGATCGGACGGCACCCGCCAGGTTTGCTCAAACACGGCCATGACCCAACCGCTCCTGGTACAGCGCCAGCAAGGCGGTTCGCGGCAGCTTGCCGGTGCTGTTGCGCGGCAGCGCGTCAACCAGCACCAGCGGACGGGGCAGGAAGACCCGGTCGATGCGCTGGCGCAAGGCGCGTTGCAGCGAGTCCGCCGACACACCGGGCGCCACCACAAACGCCGTCAGCCGTGTGATGCCTTCGACCTCATCGCCCGCGGAGTCGGGCAGGAAAAAGGCGCCGTCGAGCACGCCTTCGATGGCACACAGCTGGTGGTTCAGGTAGGCCAGCGAGCTGCGTTTGCCCGCGATGTTGATCAGGTCGGCATGCCGGCCGTGCAGGAGAAAACGACCCTCGCCCTGGAGTTCGATGATGTCCGACAGCGGTACCCGGCCTTCCACATGGCCCTCGCGGGCATAGGTGGTGTCGTTCTCCTGCTCCAGCACGACGCCCGGCAGCAAATGCCACATGGGGCCGTCGGTGGTGCGCCGGCAGGCCAGCTGGCCCGACTCCGTCGAGCCGTAGATCTCGTGCACCGGTGCCCCGCTGCGCTGCTCGGCGCGCGCAGCGAGTTCGGTGCCCAGCGGCGCGGTGGCGGACAGGCAGATATTCAGCGCCGGCCAGGCCAGATCGGACGCCAGCAAGGCCGACAGGTGGAAGGGTGTGGTGACCAGCATGCGCGGCCGCGGCACGGCCTGCAGCGCCTCCACCACATCCTGCGGGTAGAACGGCTTGCCGCTCCAGAAACTGCAACCGCCGTGCAGCGCGAGCAAAAAGGTGGACTCAAACCCGTAACTGTGCTGCGCCGGCACGGTGCCCACGAGCA
>JAHIQV010000513.1 GCA_018903185.1 Gammaproteobacteria bacterium
AGCCCGACGTGAGTTACCACGGCGTGGTCTACACCGAAGCCCTGGGCGCTGCCGCCTACATCGGCCGCGCCCGCGTGGTGCCGCTGCGCAACATGGGTGCGGCGCTCTCGCCCATGAACGCCTTCCAGATCCTGCAAGGCATCGAGACCCTGGCGTTGCGCATGGACCGCATCTGCGACAACGCGGTCAAGGTGGCGACGCACCTGCAGAACCACCCCAAGGTGGACTGGGTGAACTACGCTGGCCTGCCCGACCACAAGGACCACGCGCTGGTGCAGAAATACATGGACGGCAAGGCGTCCGGCATCATCAGCTTCGGCCTGAAGTCCAGCGATGCGATCGCAGCCGGCGCGCGTTTCCAGGACGCACTGATGCTGTTCACGCGCCTGGTGAACATCGGCGACGCCAAGTCGCTCGCCTGCCACCCGGCCACCACCACGCACCGCCAGCTCAACCCCGACGAAATGAAGAAAGCCGGCGTGAGCCCGGAGATGGTTCGCCTGTCCATCGGCATCGAACACATCGACGACCTGATCGCCGATCTGGAGCAGGCGCTAGAAAAGGTGTGAAGGTCCAGGCGTGATGAACACGCTGCGCAAGACCTTGCTCTGGCCGCTCTGGGGGCTGGCCTTGTTGTACCTGGCGGGCTGCGCCGCCATGTTCACCTGGCAACGTGCGCTGCTGTACCACCCGCAGCCGGCTCGGCTGGCGGTGGCATCGCTCACGCTGCCGGTGGACGGCGCAGCGTTGCAGGTCAGCGTGCAGGCCCGGCCGGGAGCGCCGGCGGTCCTGTACTTCGGCGGCAATGCCGAAGATGTGTCGGGCACTCTGCCGCATCTCGCGCGCCTGTTCCCGGACCATGCGCTGTATTTGATGCACTACCGGGGCTACGGGCAGAGCACGGGAAATCCCAGCGAGACCGTTTTGCACGCCGATGCCCGCGCGCTCTACCAGCACGTGCGGCGGGAACACGCCGAGATCAAGCTGATCGGGCGCAGCCTGGGCAGCGGCGTGGCCGTGCGCCTGGCCAGTGAACAGCCCGTGGCCCGCCTGGCTCTGGTCACGCCCTACGACAGCATCGAGAACGTGGCGGTCGAACACTACCCGTGGTGGCCCGTGCGCTGGCTGATCCGGGACCGTTTTGACTCGGCGGCCGTGGCCGGGCGCATCAACGCACCCACCACGCTCATCGCCGCCGAACACGACACGTTGATACGGCCCGAGCGCACGGCGCAACTCGCCATGCATTTCAAGCCGGGTGTGGCGCGTTCGGTCGTGGTGCCGGGCGCCGACCACAACGGCATCGGCGCCCAACCGGTCTACGAGCGGGCGCTGGTGGAGGCGCTGCGCTGAACGGCGCGGCGCGGCCGCTCGACGTTCGTGTAGCCTCTTCAGCCCAGGACTACACGCGGACCACGGGCTGGCGCTTTTCGCGCAACGGGACCCATGCAGGCGGATGGGCCTGCGTCACCGCATCAAAGGCCTCGATCAGGTTTTCGCGTATCCGCTGAAGCGAGCTGCGGCGGTCGGCGTTGGGGTGCTGGGGATCGTCTGGCTGGATCGAGAGATACGGGTTGGTGTTGATCTCGTAGATTTGGGGGCCCGCCGCCGTGATGCCGAAGTCAACCCGTCCGAAGGTGGCGCCTGCATCTTCGAACACCTGCATGACCAGGTCCCGCCAGGGGTAGTTGTCCATCTCCTCGAGCTCCTGGCGGTACTGGGCTTCGGTGGCCAGACCGAGTTCACCGTTTTTCGCCATCCAGTGGCGTTCGTTGACGGTATTGGCCCGAACAATGCGGTCGCCGATGCGGTAGGCCGCATGCTTCTGGTAGGCGCCACTTTCGGTCGGCGTGGCTGCAAACTCGATGAAGGCCAGGTCGCTGGCGGTGAATCCCCGGGTCAGTGCCGCTTGCCAAGCCTCCCGGCACGCGTCCAGGTCGTGCAGCAAATCCGTGAGCACGCCGCGGTGTCCCGCCAAGGTGCGCAGGAACACGGGAAAACGGTCCGGCCACTCGCCCGAGACCGGCAGGAAACAGTCGAACGCATTCACCCCCGCATGTTTGAGGCGTTTGAGCAGAGCCGCCCGGGGTGTGAACAACCGCGGGTCGTTGAGAACCGTCAGGCCGTGGGCAGTCAGGCGTTCGTGAACGGTCGCCGCTGCCTGGAGCTCGCTGACGGAAAGGCGGTCAAAGTCCGTCAGGATGTAAGTGGCGGCTGGAACCCTGGGCGCGGGCAGTAGGCGCTCGTAGGGCATGAGCGTCACATCAATGCCACGCTGAGCCAGCCGTTGCGCCCATCCCTCGAGTGTGTAGGCATGGTCCTTCGTTGTGACGTAGACCAGCCGACGGACCTGGTTGACGAACCGACGTCGCTGTGCAAACATGCAGTTTCCTTTTGTTACTGTTTGAGAGGCGAGCGTAATGACTGAACTGGATACGCGCAAGTTGCTGGGTTTCCGTCTTGTGGCCCCGAAGGCCCCAGGGCATGTCTCCACTGGAACCGTGGTGGGCGCCAAACCGGTCAGCTGTGGGCTGAAAACAGGGACCAAGCCGGGCCAATCGGTGCTGGGCCTCAAGCTGGGCATCAAGGCGGGCCAGAAGCCGACATGAGGTTGCCATTTGTTGCCTGTCTGCGGGGCGGGCGATGACTGCAATGGGTACACGCCGGTTGCTGGGGTGTCAGGAGCTCTGGTGAACGCTGGCACGGTGCAGCGTGTGTCGCGCCATGCCCAATCCACCGGGCTTTGAACCGTCCGGTGCCCGCGGGCTCCGACTGGACCGGAGCATGCAGGACGACCTGTTGGGCAGCTTGAGGCATGTCGCAGAGGTGGGGCCGGTGGCGCTGGGGGCGCTTCTGGCCGCTCCGATGGCCGTGCTGGCTTCTGGCCGCTCTCTGGGTCCAGAGGCGTTTGGGCTCTATTACCAATTGGTTGAGCGTCTCCTTTCCGGCGAGCTGGATGAGGCCCTCAAGGTCGGTCGTCAACTGGCCAGCTGTCCGGCGCGCCCTGCACCTGCGTGCTGGCGGGTGATGGGGAGGGGCAGTGCCCAAGCCCGAGGGCTGGATGCCATCCTGGACCAGCGACTGGGCCATGAGGCAACAGACTTCAGTCCGATTGCCGGGGAGAAGGTTGTTGCATTTGAACGCCTGCTGCGGGATGCCCTGGCTTTGCTGGCCGAAGGGCTTCCTCCGCTCCATGAGGAACTGACGGCCATGGTTTCGGACGTCCTGCTGGCGCAGGCGCCGCCTGGCGCCAGCGTCGAATTCGACGGTGCTTCGCACTACCAGTTCTGGGGCCTGCTGTTGCTGAACCCGAAACACCACCGGGATCGCCTGGCGGTGGCCGAGGTGCTGGCGCACGAGTCGGGGCACAGCGTGTTGTTCGGGATGTGCCGGGAGCAGGTGCTTTCAGACAATGCGGACGAAGAACGCTACCCCTCCCCTTTGCGCGTGGACCCGCGTCCGATGGACGGGATCATCCATGCCACCTATGTGTCTGCCCGTATGGCCTGGGCGATGGAGTCGCTGGCAGAAAGCGGGTGCCTGAGTCCCGCGGAGCGGACAGCGGCCCTGCAGGCGGCGGCCGACGACCGACGCCGGTTCCATGCCGGGCTGTCCACCGTCGATGAGCATGCTCGGCTGACGGTGCTGGGGCGGGAGGTGATCGAGGGCGCGCGCGCCTGGATTCAGCGCTCGTCGCAGCTCACCACGCGCCGTGGCAGAGACCACCGGCCCGAGAATGAAGGCCGGCCTGTGCCCTGACAGGGCTCGCCGCTGGATCGGCCCGGGCACATTGACCACCAGACCGCTGAACAGGAACCGGTGCTGGGCATGGGTTTGATCTGAATCAATTCGTATGCATTTCCGGGCTCGCACCGCTTCTGTGCACGGTGCCGCTTGATCTTCCGCAAGTGGGTGCCCTGCGGGGTCTTCTGTAATGCCTGCCGGGAATGTTCCCGTGTCAAGGACTGAAGGAAGACCATGAAGAAGCACATCGTTGCCGTTGCCGCACTCTGTTTGCTGGGCTCGGGCGCCGCACTGGCGCA
>JAHIQV010000514.1 GCA_018903185.1 Gammaproteobacteria bacterium
CGCGTGGGGCTGGTCCATGCCCCGCACCAGCTCGCGCAGCAGCGGCGACACCACCAGGACGCGCGAACAGCGCCAGTCCGCCGGCACCACCGACGCGTCGATGTAGAGGGTGTGCAATTGCGAGGCTTCGAGCATGGTGACCGCGTGCCGCGCCCCCGGCGGAATCCAGACCGCGCGCGACGGTGGAACGATGGTGGTGGTCTCGTAGCCAGGCCGCTCACCGCCTTCGCACGACGGCGCCGCCACCGTCACCTGCAGCAGGCCGCTGGCGCAGCAGGCGAGCTGGCCCCAGGGGTGGTGGTGCGGCTCGAACTGGGTGTCGTGCCCCATGGCGCGTGCGCGGCAGCGCACCGGCCGCGCCGGCGTGGGTTCGAAGGGGTCGGTGTCGCCGACCGGGACGGCCTGGCGCGGGCGGTGGGGTTTCATGGGTGGGGCAGGGTGGTTTGGCTGGAATTCGACAGGAATTGTCTTTGTATCGCATAACAGCCCCAACTGCCCACCCTACCATTGGCCGCATGAACACCGCCACCCTGGGCGCCACAGCGCCGGCCAACCCCATTCCCCTCAAGCAGGATGCTTCCGTGATCGGCCTCGTCGGCCTGGCGCACGGCACCTCCCACTTCTCCCACCTGCTGCTCGCCCCACTGTTCCCGGTGTTCATGCGCGACTTTGGCCTGAGCTATTCCGACGTCGGACTGCTCATGAGCATCTTTTTCATCATCTCGGGTTCGGGCCAGGCCATGGCCGGCTTCGTGGTGGACCGTATCGGTGCGCGGCCGGTGCTGTTCGCCGCCATCACCTGCTTCCTGCTGGCGTCGCTGGCCGCTTCCATGGTCACGGGCTACATGGGTCTGGTGCTGGTGGCCGCTCTGGCCGGCCTGGGCAACGCGCCGTTCCACCCGGCGGACTTCACCATCCTGAACCAGCGCGTGTCGGCGCCGCGCCTGGGCCACGCCTTCAGCGCCCACGGTCTCACCGGCAACCTGGGCTGGGCGCTGGCGCCCGCGTTCCTGGTCGGCATCACCGCGCTGGCCGACTGGCGCACCGCGTACCACGCCGCCGCGCTGCTCTACGTGGCTGTTCTGGCCCTGCTGTTCTGGCAACGCGACAAGCTGCGCACCGAGGTGCACGTGCGCCACGCCGACGCACCGAAGGGCGCCGAGCTGGCCTATCTGAAACTGCCGGTGGTGTGGTGGTGTTTTGCTTTCTTTCTGTTGTCCACCATGACGCTCGCGGTGGTGCAGAGTTTTGCCCCGTCGATCCTGAAGAGCTTGTACGGCGTGAGCGTCGAAGCGGCGACGCTGACCATCAGCGCCTACATGCTGTGCGGCGCCGGCGGCATGCTGGTCGGCGGCTTCGTGGCGGCTTATGGGCAGAGCCACCGGTTCTCCAGCGACCGCGTGGTGGCGGTCTCGATGTCCTGCGGTGCCGCCTTGCTGCTGCTGTGCGCCACCGGCTGGCTGGGCGCCACCGGCACCATGGTGGCGCTGGCCGCCACCGGCTTCGCCGTCGGCGTGGGTGGCCCGAGCCGCGACATGATGATCAAGAAAGCCACGCCCAAAGGCGCAACCGGCCGGGTCTATGGCACCGTGTATTCGGGCCTGGACGTGGGTTTCGCGATCTCGCCACTGGTGTTTGGCGCCCTGATGGACCGCGGCTGGTACGCGCTCACGCTGGCCGGCGCCGCGGTGGTGCTGTTCATATCGGTCTATGCGGCTGTGGGTGTCGGCCGCAGGACAGTCTGAATTTCGACCCGCGGCACAATGCCGGCATGACACAAAAACTCGCCGGCCACCTGCTGATTGAATGCCTGATCGCCCAGGGTGTGACCCACGCCTTTGGCGTACCGGGCGAAAGTTACCTCGCCGTGCTCGACGGCTTTCATGCCCACGCCGATCGCATCCGTTTCGTGATGAACCGGCAGGAGGGCGGCGCCGCCTTCATGGCCGAAGCCCAGGGCAAGCTCACCGGGCGACCGGGCATCTGCTTCGTGACCCGCGGACCGGGCGCGACCAACGCCTCCATCGGCCTGCACACCGCCTTCCAGGACTCCACGCCCATGGTGCTGTTCATCGGCGACGTGGCCAGCGACGCGCGCGACCGCGAAGCCTTCCAGGAGGTGGACTACCTGAGCTTCTTTGGGCCAAGCACCAAGGGCATGGCCAAGCGCGTGGAGCGCATCGACGATCCGCGCCGCATCCCCGAATACGTGGCCCGCGCCTTCGCCACCGCCCTAAACGGCCGGCCCGGCCCGGTGGTACTCGTGCTGCCCGAAGACATGCTCACGCAAACCGTGGACGTCGAACCGCTGCCGCGCGTGGAGCCGGTGCAGGCCTGGAGCGACCCGGGCGCGCTGCGCAGCCTGCGCGAACTGCTGCTGCAGGCCGAGCGCCCGCTGGTGATCGCCGGCGGAGGTGGCTGGACGCCGCAGTCGGCTTCGGCCTTGCAGCGCTTTGCTGAAAACTGGCAACTGCCGGTGGCCAACGCCTTCCGCTTCCAGGACTGTTTCGACAACCACCACCCCAACTACGCGGGCGACATCGGTCTGGGCATCAACCCGGCACTGGCCACGCGCGTGCGCGAGAGCGACCTGCTCATTGCCATCGGCCCACGACTGGGCGAATCGACCACCGGTGGCTACACCTTGATTGAAGCACCGGTGCCGAAACAGAAACTGGTGCACATCCACGCCAGCGCCGAAGAGCTGAACCGCGTCTACCAGGCCACGCTGGCGATCAACGCCACCATGAACGCGGCAGCGCGCAGCCTGGAGGTTTTGACCGCGCCACCCGGTGTCGCCTGGGGCCAGTGGACACAGGCCTGCCACGCCGACTACGAGGCCAACGTGGATGTGGGCAACGGGGGCATCGTGCTGCCCGGCACGATCGACATGCCAGCCATCATCCACACGCTTCAGGAGCACCTGCCGGCCGATGCCGTGCTCACCAACGGCGCGGGCAACTTTGCGTCATGGTTGCACCGCTTCTTCAGATACCACGGTCTGGTCAAAGGTCACAAGACCCAGCTCGCGCCCACCAACGGCGCCATGGGCTACGGCGTGCCCGCGGGCATCGCCGCGGCCATCCTCACCGGGCGCACCGCCTTCACCATCGCGGGCGACGGCGACTTCCTCATGAACGGTCAGGAGCTGGCCACGGCCGTGCAGCACGGCGCCAAGAGCATCGTGCTGCTGCTCAACAACGGCACCTTCGGCACCATCCGCATGCACCAGGAGCGCGAGTACCCGGCGCGCGTGAGCGGTTCGGACCTGAACAACCCGGACTTCTGTGCACTCGCCCGGGCCTACGGTTACGCGGCGGAGCAGATCACCCACACCGCCGAATTCGAGCCCGCGCTGCTGCGTGCCCTGGCGGCGCCCGGCGGCACGGTGATCGAAGTGATGCTCAGTGAAGAAGTCATCACCACGCGGGGCACCTTGTCGGCCATCCGCGACAAGGCGCGGGCATAAGACCTGTTTCAGGCCGATTTCTCGGCGAAATGTAAATAGATCACAAAACGCCGGGCAACCACGCGCTATCTGTCCGGCCGCCTTTTTTCTAAAGTTCCTCCATCAACACGACGGAGGAACGTCACATGTGGCAAGCCAATGAAACCATCTCCACCCGCAGCCATTTTTCGGCAGCGGGCCTGGGTACGCAGGGCGGTCTGGAGCAGGCGCTCCTGCTGCGCGTGCTGGACGAAATCGACTACGGTGTGCTGGTGATCGATGCGCAGGGCCGTCTGCGTCATGCCAACCACCTGGCGCGCCACGAAATGATCAGCGCCCGGCTGATCATGAACCACGGCAACACGCTGCTGGGTACCACCACCGAGTTCACTCTGCAGATCCAGCAGGCGCTGGAGCAAGCCCTGCGGGGTCAACGCCGGCTGGTTTCGCTTCGCAACGTGTCCCGGGAACTGTCGCTGGCCTTTATCCCGCTGAGCCATCCCCTGGAGACCGACTCGCCGTCGGTGCTGGTGCTGTTGTCCCGACAGGGCGCCAGCGAGAACCTGGCTGTGCGCCTGTTCGCCCGGGCGCAGAACCTCAGCCCCAGCGAAGAGTCGGTGTTGATGGGTCTGTGCCGCGGCTTGTCCATTCCCGACATCGCCGCCGAACACGGCGTGGTCCAGTCCACGGTGCGCAGCCAGATCAAGGCGCTGCGCGAAAAAACCGGCTGTCCCAGCATCCGGCTGATGATGCAGCGCGTCAACAGCCTGCCGCCGGTGGTGCCCGCCTTGCGCATCGTTTCGCCGATGCCTCACAATGCCATGGAGTTCGCCCAACCATGAGCATCCATGCCCCTTGCCGCCGCGTTATCGCCCCAACCCGGTTCCACATCGCACATTGAGGCTCTGGCCGCCCTCGGGGTGCCGCGTCTCTACCGCCGGGGGACGCTGCTGATCCAGGAAGGGGAAACCGGCGACACGCTCTATGTCGTTCTCAAGGGCCGGCTCCGGGCCTTTCTGGCCGACAACAGCGGCAAGGAACTCACCCTCGGCACCTATGGGCCGTGGGAATACGTGGGCGAAATGTCGCTCGACGGCGGTCCCCGGTCGGCCAATGTCGAGGCCACCGAGGCCAGCACCTGCGCCGTGGTGACCAGAGCCACGCTGCTGGGCTATATCGCCGATCACCCCGAATTTGCCCTCGAACTCCTGGGCCGTCTGATCCGGCGCGCCCGTCTGGCCACGGAAAGCGCGCGCAGCGTGGCCCTCATCGATGTCTACGGTCGTCTGGTCAGCCTGCTGAACAAGATGGCTCAGGCGCCCGATCCACACGGTGAACGCATGCTGGGCGAACGCATCACCCACCAGGCCATGGCGCAGCACCTGGCCTGTTCGCGCGAGATGGTCAGCCGCCTGCTGAAAGACCTGGAGAGTGGCGGCTACATCGCCGTGCGCGAGCGCTGGATCTGGCTGCTGAAGCCGCTACCGGCGCGTTGGTGAACGGCTGTTTGTTCTGTTTTCGGGAAAGGTGGGTGGGCGTCTCGACTGGTCGGCCCATCTCCAAGCCGGTTGAGCCGACCTGAAGAGTGCTTACTCAAGCCGGTCGAACCGCGCCCTGGCGAGTTGGGGCGATGCGCAGCTGGTGCCAAAAAGCCGCACGGCGCTGCCACTGCGGCTACCGGCACCCAGGACACCCCAGAGTGCGGTGCTCTCGTCGGAAACCGCCAGTGCATCGGGTACTTTGGCGACCCTGTAGCGTTGTGGTAGCCGTGTGGCATCCGGGTCCGGCAGTCTGGGGCTGTAGCGTGCTGCCGGATCGAAGGCACTGGAGGCGAAGCGCACGCCGCCGACCGACAGGGTGGCTTGCCCGGTGCCGATGCTGTTGAACGTGCCGCTGCGTCGGATCGCCGTCGGGTTGTCCGGATCGTCCACGAAACTTTCAATACTGCCGCTGGTGTCGTAGCACTTCCCATCGAAGTAGGACTGACGGGCTCCGGTATGTGTACCCAGAGCCACATCGTCCCGTTCGATGTAGGCGTCGAGCACCACCGGGTGGACGCCGTCATTGCTGATCTTGACCCGCCAGGTGCCGGCTGGTGCGAGCCGGTCAGCCGGGTTGTGGGACGCCGTTGGACACAGCGCCAGCAGGGCGCAAGAGCCGTACCGACCCAAGGCGGTCCGGTGGGGAAACACCAGTGCCAGTTGCGGGCTCTGGGAAGAGGGCCAGCAGCCTGCATTGCCGGTCGTCAAAGCTTCAAGCGCCCGCCCTCCGGGCAGGGTGACTTCGATACGCACATCTTGCAGAGCCTTTTCGGGCAAATCCGGGTCACCCAGCCAGAGCTCCAGAAAACTCTGTGTCCGGTCGTCAGGCTGGACGTGCCATGACAGTTCAACCGACTCCCCAGGAGCCAGCGTTTTGTTCGCGTGGGTGCGATCCTGGTAGCCGTTGCCGGCCGGCACAAAAACCTGCAGATGTTCGGGGCCGCGCAAGGCAATCAGCTGTTCGATGGCAGCTTCCAGCACCGAGGTGCCATCGTGCGGGCCCGCCAGCGTTCCCCAGCTGATGTTGACGACCACTTGGGCGCTGGGTGCTGTGCGGTTCAGGATATAGATGAGCGCATCCAGAATGCTCACGTTCATGGCCCCGCCCGACGTATCGACGACATTGGACCAGTCCAGCTGTACCGCAATCAACGGTGCCTGGCTGGCCGCATCATCGGCTGGGGTCATGTCGGGCGTGTGCCCTGCGCTACTCATGCGGGCTGTGGCCAGCCAAGGGCCGCTGGCCAGACTGGCCACGTGAGTACCGTGACTGACGGGGTGCTTCAGGTCCCAGAACTGCAGGTAGTCGTAGAGGTCATCCTCGTCGACCGCTCCGTTGATGGTGAAACGGTCCATGGCGTCCCGTATCGCCTTCGCTGTCAGTTCGTGGCCGTATCCCATCACCGATGGCGTTGGACCGCTGCGCACCGGATCCAGTCTGGCACGCAGGCTGCGTCCCATGCCTGGCCCGTGGGGGCCATCGAACTCGTCCTGACGCCAGAAATAGCGAATTCGGGGAAGTCCATCGGTGCGAAGGAAGGCGGCATTGGCGAGAGCCAGGCCCCCGTCGATGATGCCCAGAACCTTGCCGTCCAGTGCTGGCAGCCCTGTATCAGCAGGCGTGCTTTGTGGAGTGGCCGGGTCTTTCAACGGCCCAGTGTGTTCCTCCACCGGCAGCCCCAGCTCGAAACGCCGGATGATGGCCGAAAGCGCAGGGCGTTTGCGCAGCGCCTTGAAGAATCCCTTGGCCGCTCGGGCTGTGCAGAAACGCAGTCCGTGTACTTGCAGATAAGCCTTGGACACCTGTAGCCATTTCACGTCAGAGGCCAGCAGCAGATCCTGGACGCCGTAGTCCTGATGGAGTTCGATGGCAATCGGCAACCACTGGGGTTTGGCTGCTGCGCCTTCCCCCAGGCGATATCCGGCGAATCGATCGGCTTCTGCCCACGCCAGATAAGGGTCAGCGCCGCTGATGGCTCCGGTGGCGGACCAGTCGATGCCTGTCACTTCGCCCCTGGGCAAATCTGCCCAAGGCATCGGTGCCTGGCGTCTCATGCCCATTCTTTCAGCGCTTCCTGCCACAGCCAAGCCAGGGTGTCAGCCTTGGGGAGCGCAATCGCCGGGCCACTGACGCTGTAGGCACCGGCGTCCAACGGGTCGCTGAGTTTGAAGTCTTTGGGTGAGCCATCGGCTTCGACGAACCTGGCGCTGTCAAACCCACGCAGCCGGACGCTGCCACCTGTTGCGCGGGCCACAAAAAACTCGCCCAGGCTGCAGCCCAGCAGGCGGCCGGCCGCGCTGTCCACCGGGAAGTGCACACCGGCCACCGTGCGGTTCACGGCGATGCGTGCGGCCAAGCGTTGCAGTTGTACCTGGCTGTTCTCGCCATCCTTCTTGCCAGGCCGGGCCTGATTCATAAAGGACTGCAGCATCTGGGCCACGGCGAAGGCCTCGGTGGCATGCCCACTGGGCCAACTGCCATGCCCCGGGGTCGGGATCATGGGTTGAATCTGTGGTGAGAACTCGACCGGTCGCAGGGTGGCGAAGATGTGCTTGAAACGCATTTCAACCTGCACACACAGCGCCAGCGTGATCTCGATGAGCTGGATGGTTTTTTTGTGGCGATGGGCCGACAGCCCCAGCACGGCAGACCAATAACCGACTGGTGCCGTCAACTGGTCGATGATCTCGGCTCCACGGTCGCCACGCAGGTCGGCGTAGGCGGCCACCAGTTCCAACTGCTGCTTGAGCAAGTCTTTGTCCGGCCCCTGTAAATCCACCAGCGTCTTGTTCTTGATGGTGTTGCCATTGAGATTGGCGAAACGCATCGACGCCTGTTTTCGGCTCTTGTTCACCGTGACGGACACACCTTCGAACAGCTCTTCGAAGCAGGTGGTCATCCGCGGGCCGTCAGCCCACAGCTTCAGATTGTCAGGGTGGTCAAAACCGGGCGTCCCCGGGTGAAGAACGGCACTCTGGAACGGGCCGGCGATGGCCGCACGACTGACATCGATGGCCTGGGATTCCAGGCTTGATCCGTAGCCTCCGCTGTAACCGCCCGAATATCCACCCGAGTACCCGCCTGAATAGCCACCGGAATAGCCACCGTTATAGCCCCCTGAGTAGCCGCCGCTATACCCGCCGCTATACCCTCCGCTCATATGCACTCCTATCCTGGTGTTGAAGTTCAGTGTTCAGGCAAGCCCAATGCACTCAGAACGCGTGCACCGTGTTGCCTTGTCTTGCTCTGGCTCCCTGACGCGAGGTATCGGCTCACCGTCAGGTCTGGTTGGAGCTGCCGTAACAACTCGAATGTCTGTTTGGCGTCGTCGGTGAGACCTGCTTCATACTGCCCGAACAGCAGCGCCCTGATGGTCGGAAGGTGGTACCTGTTTTTGCACAGGGAGCTCTTGCACAGCGCAATGGATCGGCCGTAGTCACCGATCGCCAGGTAGCTGTTGGCCAGCATCATCTCGAAATAGTATTTCTGCGGATCCAGCGGCGAGAGGTGCAGGGCGTTTTCGGCTTCGATCATCGAATCCGTGGGGGTGCCCCACATCTGTGACCACACGCTGTTGTACAGCCAGGCCATGGCGTCGTTCGGGTTGCTCTGGGTGGCTTCCTGCAGCAGGCGGTGCGAGGCGTCCACGTCCTCGCCCAAGTGACACAGCGCATGGCCCTTGATGGCCATGGCCAGCGAGCTGGAGGGCTCCAGATCGAGCGCGCGGTCGGCCATGTCGATCGCTCGCTGGAATTCCCTGGCCGGATCGGTTGCGATGCCTTGCACCACCTGCATGATGTGCCACTTGGCCATCCAGGCCCGGGGTGCCGCCACGCGTTTGTGCCGTTCAGCCACCGCCTCGAGCAGCTGCTGGCTGCGCTGCAGGTCGCGGGCTGTCGAGCGGTGCATGAGCGTGATGCCACCCAGCATGAGCGAATTGCTGTCCAGCTTGGGCAGGGGCAGCACCAGACTGCGCTGGATTTCGGCATGGAGCAGTGCGTGGGCACAGGCGGAGCTGAGCGTGTTGAGCAATTCGCTTTGCTCCTGCACCAGGTCCAGGGTGTCGCCACCGAGGCGCTCGGCCCACACGACTTCATGGCGGCGGGTGTCGGACAGCTCGGCCATGATGACCACCTTGTCACCCAGGGTGGCATAGCTGCCGCTGAGCACAAAGGCGGCGTCGAGCCGGGCGTCGATTTCGCCGGGGCTGGCGCTGCGGTTGCGAAAGGCCGTGGTGGACAGGCGTGAGATCACGCGCAGGTCCTGGGTGCGAGAAAGCTGTGCGATCACGCCGTCGGCAATGAGCTCGCCGATGACGAAGTGTTCCGGCGAAGGGTTGCGGGCCTCGAACGGGATGACGGCGATGGAAGGCCGGAAGTCGACGGGCGCGGCTTCGCGCGCCGCGGGCCGCCAGATCACCTGGCCGTCTCGCACCGGGTGAACCAGCCAGGTGCGCACCGGCTCGGGCCAGTGTTTGAGATAGCTCTCACCCATGTCCTCGACTTCACCGTCCACCCCGTCCACGATGGCATCGCGCACGGCTGCCGTGACCACCGTGTCTCCCGGATCGGCCAGGCTGGTCACGCGCGCGGCCAGGTTCACGCCGTGTCCGTACACGTCTTCGGTGTCGACATACAGGTGGCTGGCGTTGATGCCCGCCCGCAGGTGCAGTTGCTCGGCGGGCGGCAGGGTCTGGTTGAGGGGGGCAAAGAAACGGTGGAGCTCGTGGGCCGCCTGCAAGGCATCGACGGGCTGGTCGAACTCGGCCAGGATGCCGTCACCCAGGCTCTTGACCAGTCGACCGCGCCGCTGGGGCAGCACCTGCGTTCGTGCATGGCTGAGAAAGCCGTGCCAGTGGTTCACCACCGCCGACTCGTTTGCCGCCATCAGGCGCACCGATTCCACCAAGTCCATCACAAGGACCACCCTGTTGTATTGCAGCGGCAACGGCGTCAGGTCCTCATGACCTGAACCGCTGACCGGCATGTTGGGCTGTGGGGGTGGAGCTGTCATACCTCATTGAGGGTAGGTTTTTTTCAGTTTCTCACATTTGGGGGGTGCTCTGCAGGGGGTATCCGATTGCCGTGACCCTTCGGCGGCGCCGGTCGCGCCCAGACGAAAAAAAGCCGGCTTGCGCCGGCTCTTTTGATCGAAGGCTCTGCGCGAAGCGCGGAGCCCCGGGGCCTGATCACTTCAGGTGTTCGTTGATCATCTTGGTCATTTCGAACATCGAAGCCTGGGCCTTCTTGAAGATCTCCTTCAGCTTGGCGTCGGCGTTGATCATGCGGCGGTTCACTTCGTCCTGCAGCTTGTTCTTCTTGATGTAAGCCCAGACCTGCTTGGTCACTTCGGTGCGTGGCAGCGGGGTGGAGCCCACGATGGCGGCCAATGCAGCGCTGGGCGTCATGGCCTTCATGAACGCGGCGTTGGGCGTGCGCTTTTTCGCCGGAGCGGCCTTCTTGGCCGGGGCGGCTTTTTTGGCCGGAGCGGCCTTCTTTGCCGGAGCAGCAGCCTTCTTGGCCGGAGCGGCTTTCTTCGCGGGTGCAGCGACCTTCTTCGCAGGAGCGGCCTTCTTTGCCGGTGCAGCGGCCTTCTTGGCCGGGGCGGCTTTTTTAGCCGGCGCTTTTTTTGCAGTTGCCATGGTTGGATATCCTTCTAGAAGTTGACTATTCACCAGCGGAAAACGCGCTTTCTCACTGGTGTCTCGGATGCTAATGGACTTGCATCACCATTCCAAGCGGCGTGATCAGGTTTTTTGCAGGTTTTCAGAGGAAGTGAGGCCCATATTGGCGTTGAAAACAACACTTCAGCCCACGCCCTGTGCAAGCTGTTCGTCAGAGCGTGTGGGCATGCTCCAATGCGCTCGATTTCCAGGCCCTTCCTCCGTTCGTTTTTCAACCGGTTTTCAATCCGATTTTCACCATGTCCAACACCCCCATGATGGCCACCTGCGATTTGTGTGACGCCCACAAGAACGATGACTCCGGCGCCTTTCGTGTGCTGCCGCCCGTGTTCCGCGATTTCGGTGCGGTGCGCCGCTTCGCGGGATCGGTGGTCACCGTCAAATGCTTCGAAGACAACACCCCGGTGAAGCAGGCGGTCGAAAGCGCGGGCGAGGGCCGGGTGCTGGTGGTGGATGGCGGCGGCTCGTTGCGCCGCGCGCTGCTGGGCGGCAACCTGGGGGCTGCGGCGGCCCGCAATGGCTGGGCTGGCGTGGTGATCGATGGCTGCGTTCGCGATGTGGCCGAGCTGGCCGTCTGCAACGTGGGCATCCGCGCGCTGGCCTGCATACCGTTGCCCACCGAGCGCCGCACCGAGGGGCTGCGCGATCTGGCGGTGCAGATCCAGGGTGTGTGGGTGCGGCCGGGCGACTGGCTCTACGCCGACGAGGACGGCATCGTGGTGTCGAACGTTCAGCTCACGGGTTGAACTGGAATGCCACTGGTCGCAGCGCAGGGCCGCCCCACGCAAGACCGCACCCTTTGGGGGGCAGCGACCCGCGCCGCGGTGGAGCGTGGGGGCTCACAGCCCTTCAGGCTGCCAGGCCCTTGTAGAGCATGTAGGCGGCCAGCACGTAGAGGATGCTGGCGAAGACGCGCTTGAGCGATTTCACCGGCAGCGCGTGCGCCGCCTTCACACCCAAGGGCGCCATGATCACGCTGGCGATGGCGATGACCAGCAACGCGGGCAGAAACACATAGCCCAGCGAACCGGTGGGCAAGCCAGCCACGTCCTGACCGGCGACGATGTAGCCCAGGGCATTGGCCAGCGCAATCGGAAAGCCGAGCGCGGCGCTGGTGGCCACGGCGTTGTGGATGGCGACGTTGCACCAGGTCATGAAGGGCACGCTCACGAAGCCGCCCCCCGCACCCACCAGACCGGAGAGGAAGCCGATGGTCGTGCCCGCGCCGATCTGGCCCGCGGTGCCGGGCAGGGTGCGTGTGGGTTTGGGTTTTTTGTCCATCAGCATCTGCGTCGCGGAGAAACTGACGAAGGCGGCAAACACCAGCGCGAGCCACGAACCCTTGAGCATCGAGAACACGCCCAGACTGGCCAGCGCGGCACCCAGCACGATGCCCGGCGCCAGGCGCTTGACGATGTCCCAGCGCACGGCACCGCGCTGGTGGTGCGCGCGCACGCTGGAGATGGAGGTGAAGATGATGGTGGCCATGGAGGTGGCGATGGCCATCTTGATCGATAGATCGGGGGCGACACCGCGACCCGAAAGGATCACGGTGATGAAGGGCACCATGATCATGCCCCCACCGATGCCGAGCAGGCCGGCCAGGAAGCCGGTGCACAGGCCAAGGGCAACCAGTTCGGCAATGAGCAGAGGTTCAAGGATCATGAGGGGGTCGGGGCCAAACGCCGAAAGCACGCGCAGGAGGGGGAGCCACCCAGATCAGCCGTGGAACCGGCTTCGCCGGGCCACTGGCTGCGTTCCCCCTCCCGCAGGAGAGGGGGGAAGACGCGAAGCGGCGC
>JAHIQV010000515.1 GCA_018903185.1 Gammaproteobacteria bacterium
AGGCGTGGTCCGGCGGCAAGGCGACGGAAACACTGACCATCCAGGGTCCACTCAGCACGGCGCCACCGCCGGAAGCGCGCTCCCACAGGCCCATGCCCCAAGGCAGACGCGACGCGACTTCCGGACGCAGGGCATGCTGAGAACAGCCCAGCACAAGGGCCGCCCGGCGGTGGTTCCAGACACGGAAGTCCGCGACAGGAACCGGTCGCTCCATCTGCCGGTGGTTCCAGTCTTGCTCCTGACCAGTGGTGTCTATGACAGGCGCTCCAGCGTTGCAATGGGCTGGCCCCGGTGAAAGGTGTGGCCCGCGGTCACCAGGATGTGGGTCACGCGGCCGTTCATGGGCGCTCCGATGTCCTGGCTGGCCTTGACCAGCACCACCGTGACCAGCGGCTGGCCCTGGCGCACGGTGTCCCCCTCCTGCACCAGCCACCGGTCCACCAGGGCCCCGACCGATGGCTCAACCCCCTCCCACGCTGTGTCCGGCAAGGTGATGTTCATAACGCCTCCAGCGGCTGGCGCACCGAGGCGGTCATCACCTCGCGCACAGCCGCCACCAGGTGGTCCACCTGCGGAATCACATAGCGCTCCAGTGGACGGCTGTACGGAATCGGCACATTCGGCACAGCCACCCGCTTCACCGGCGCCTTCAGGTGCACGGTATCGAGGTTTTCGGCCACGATGGCGGCGATTTCACCGGTCAGGCCAAAGCCCAGGTAATCCTCGTCGGCCACCAGCAGGCGCCCGGTCTTGCGCACCGAACGCAGCACCGCCTCGCGGTCCAGTGGCACCAGCGTGCGCAGGTCGATGACTTCCACGCTGACACCGTCGCGCGCCAGCTCGTCGGCGGCCAGCAGCGCCTTCTGCACCATCTGGCTGAGCGTGACGATGGTGACATCGCTGCCCTCGCGCGCCACCCGCGCCTGGCCAAACGGAATGGTGTAGGCCGCTTCAGGCACCTCGTTGCTGCTGCCCTCGAAGTACGCCATCCAGGGCAGGCCCATGATGCCCTTGTGGTACATGAAAAGCACCGGGTTGTCATCGCGGATCGCCTGGATCATCAGGCCCTTGGCGTCGTACGCGTTGGACGGCACCACCACCTTCAGGCCCGGCATGTGGGCGAAGGTGGCGTACAGGCATTGCGAGTGCTGAGCCGCGTCGTTGTAGCCGCCGCCGATGGCCGTGGTCAGCACCACCGGCAGCTTGATGTGGCCGCCCGCCATGTAGGTGTTCTTGGCCAGGTGGTTGTAGATCTGGTCCATGCAGACGCCGAAGAAGTCCACGAACATCAGCTCGGCGATCGGCCGCAGGCCCGCGGCGGCAGCGCCGGTGGCGGTGCCGATGAAGGCGGTCTCGGAGATTGGGGTGTCCATGATGCGATCAGGGCCAAACCGGTCCAGCAGGCCGCCGGTGGCACCGAAGATGCCGCCGTACTTGCCGATGTCCTCGCCCATCACGAAAACCGTGTCGTCCCTTTGCATTTCCTGGCCAATGCCTTCCGCGATGGCCTGGGCCATGGTGAGCTTGCGCGTGTTGTCCATGTCGTGCTCCTGGTGGGTTTCGGTGGCGGCCCGGTTCAGACGAAGACGTCTTGCAGGGCATCTTGCGGCTCGGGGTCGGGGCTGTTGCGCGCGAACTCGAACGCATCGGCCACGCGCCGCTGCGCGAGCGCAACCAGATGGGCCTCCTCGGCGTCGTTCATGTAGCCCTGCAGCTTCAGATAGCTGGCCATCCGCGGGATCGGATCGTTCTTGCGCAGGTTGACCACCTCGTCTTTCGGACGGTAGACCTCCGGGTCACCCTGGAAGTGGCCCAGGTAACGGTCGGTCTTGACCTCGATCAGGCTGGGGCCTTCACCCCGGCGCGCGCGCGCAATGGCCGGCCCGGCTGCCTCGTAGACCGCCATGGCGTCGTTGGTCGCGACCTTGATGCCCGGCATGCCATAGCCCGCGGCCCGGTCGGCCACCCATTCGATCGAAGTGGCGCTGGACTTGGGCACCGAGATCGCCCACTTGTTGTCCTCGCAGACAAAAATCACCGGCAACTTCCACAAGGCCGCCAGGTTGAGCGACTCGTGTACCGAGCCCTGGTTGGCCGCGCCCTCGCCAAAGAAGGCCACCGCCACCCAGTCCTTGCCCAGCTTCTTCGCCGCCAGTCCGGCGCCGCAGGCCGGTGGCAGGCTGGCACCGATGATCCCGCTGCA
This sequence comes from Gammaproteobacteria bacterium, assembly GCA_018903185.1. GTDB lineage: Bacteria > Pseudomonadota > Gammaproteobacteria > Burkholderiales > Burkholderiaceae_C > Hydrogenophaga. The sequence continues at coordinate 2,204 of JAHIQV010000515.1, forward strand.
ACTGAACCTGTTCACCGGGTCGAACAGGTGCATGTGACCGCCCTTGCCCTTGCCCAGGCCGGTGGCCTTGCCGAACATCTCGGCCGCCATGCGGCCGAGCGGCACACCCTTGGCGATGGCGAAGTGGTGGGGCCGGTGCGTGCCCACCACCGTGTCGGTCTGCTTCAGGTGCGCGCACACCCCCACCGCCACCGGCTCCTGCCCCGCGGCGAGGTGCATCTCACCCGGCACCGGACCTGAGCCAATGTCAAACGCCAGCCCTTGCTGGATCTGTGGCGGCAGCTTGCCTTCCAGATAGACCGTGGCCATGGTTTCCTCGAAGTGCCGTATCTCCAGCATTTTTTCGTACATCCACAGCTCTGCTTCTTTACCTGCTTGCATGGGTATCTCCTGTTCGAAAAAACGAACGGCTGGGCATCCGGCTGCCAGACCGGGCGCACGACAGCGCCACAGGACAGCTTATGGACGAATCGGCCCTGCGCATTGAGTCCACTCAATCCCGGCCCATGAAAATCGCCCGCAACGGGCTCTGTCTGGCTGCGATGAAGCGGCTGACAGCCGGCATGCCAGGTATGGAACAGCGCTTCATTCGGGTACCAGGCGGAAAGGCGATCGGATGCAACCCCATCAAAAGTTCCAGTGGAAAGGTGTCCATCATCCCGCGCGGCATCGGCGCACTCGGCTACACCATCCAGCGCCCCACCGAAGACCGCTTCCTCATGTCCAAGCCGGAACTGGAACACAAGATCACCGTCTGCTCGGCGGCCGGGCTGCGGAGATGCTGGTGTTTGGCCAGTTGCCCACCGGAGCCGCTGACGATCTGGTCAAGGCGACCAACATCGCGCACGACATGAC
>JAHIQV010000065.1 GCA_018903185.1 Gammaproteobacteria bacterium
AATAGGTGGGCCCGACTTCCTTGAGGTCGATGGTCACTGTGGCGCCCGATTCCGGGCAGTTCACCACGTAGCCGGCCACCAGCCACTGTGCGTAGCTGAAGATGTTCTGGCCGATCCAGGCGGGCGGCAGGTAGGCCAGCACCTCGTCGTTTTCGGTCAACTTGTCGAACCGGGCGCCCACGGCGGCGCGGTCGATCAGCGTGTTGTGGGTGTGCACCACGCCCTTGGGGTTGCCGGTGGTGCCGGAGGTGAAGAACATCGCAGCCACGTCGTCGGGCTGAGCCATCTCCACCTGTTCGATGAACAGCTGGGTGTGGATCTTCGCAAACGCCTGACCCGCGCCGATCAGTTCTTCCAGCGCGCCCAGGCCGGGCTGGTCGTAGTTGCGCAGGCCGCGCGGATCGTCGTAGTAGATGTGCGAGAGCTGCGGGCAGCGGTCGCGGATTTCGAGCATCTTGTCGACCTGCTCCTGGTCTTCCACCACCGCGAAGCGCACATCGGCGTTGTTGATCGGGAACACGCATTCGGCGCCCACCGCGTCCTGGTAGAGCGGCACGGGAATAGCGCCCAGCGACTGCGCGGCCAGCATCGTGGCGTAGAGCCGGGGGCGGTTGGCGCCGATCACCACCATGTGTTCGCCGCGCTGCAGGCCGGCCTGGTGCAGGCCGCAGGCCACCGCTTCCACCAGCTGCGCCATGTCGGCCCAGGTGGTGGTTTGCCAGATGCCGTATTCCTTCTCGCGCATGGCCGCCGCTGTGGGGCGGCTTTTCGCGTGTTCCAGCAAGAGCCGGGGGAAAGTCGTTTGCATGGACAGGTCTCCAGATGCGGTGCGGGCGGGGGTGTTGGTCTGGGTTCGTTCAGACACACCCGTTCAAATCATTCTGGTGCGGATGGTAGGCACATGTTTGACGTTATGTTGTCCGTGCGACGACAATTGAAGGGTCTGCCCTCCTAGGACTTTCCCTAGTTCGTTGTACTGGCCATGAGCAACTCCACCCCCAGCCGGACCGGATCCCAGTTGCGGGAGCGCGCCCGCGCGCCGACCGTGCAGGAGTTGTCGCAGATTCCCTGGCTGCAGGCCTTGAGCGAAGGCGAGCGTGCGCGGGCCGAAGACGCGCTGGTCGTGAGCGTGGCGCAGTCTGGCGAATTCATCTGCCGCATCGGTCGGCCTGTCACTTACTGGTTCGGTCTGGTCGATGGCCTGCTCAAGATGAGCAACGACGAATCGCAGGGCCCGGTGATCACTTTCACCGGCGTGGCGCCCGGGGGCTGGTTCGGCGAAGGCACCGTGCTCAAGCACGAGCAGTACCGCTACAACATCCAGGCCCTGCGCAAGAGCCGCGTGGCCGGCCTGCCGGTGCAGACCTTCGACTGGCTGCTCGACCACTCGCTCGGCTTCAACCGCTTCGTCATGCACCAGCTCAACGAACGGCTCGGCCAGTTCATCGCTGCGCGCGAGATCGACCGCATCAACAACCCCGACCTGCGCGTCGCGCGCAACCTCGCCGCGCTGTTCCATCCGCTGCTCTCGCCCAACGTGGGCGCTGTCCTGCGCATCACCCAGCAAGAGCTCGCCTACCTGGTCGGCCTGTCGCGCCAGCGGGTGAATGAAGCGCTGGCGACGTTGTCGGAAAAAGGCTGGATACGGGTCGAATACGGGGGGCTGCGGGTGCTGGATTTGCAGGCGCTGCGCTCGGGGGCGCTGGATGCGCCGACCGACTGACGGGCTGCGTGTCCTGCGGGGTCGTGATCTGGGATGATCCCCCCATGACCACCGACAAAAAGCCCAGCACGCTCAAGCTCAACCCGGGCACCGCGAAGAAGACCGCGCCCGACCCGTTCGCGCCGCGCCGCGCCCCGGTGCGCCCGCCCGGCCCGGCCCGCGCCAAGAGCGTTTCGGCCTCCGCGCCCAAGCCGCCGCGTGAACCCTCTCCGGGCTTCGGCGCCAAGCGATCTGGCCCCGAAGGCGAACGCGCCGAGCGCCCGCGCTACGGCGCTGACCGCCCGCGCTCCGGCCCCGGAGCCGGCCCGCGCGGTGACGACCGCGGCTGGAGCGAGCGCCCGGCGTCGCGACGCGCCGATCCGCGCGACGCGCCTTACGGCACTGGCGACCGTCCGCAACGTGCGCCCTCCGCCGCACCGCGTCCGGCGCAACCCCACCGGCCCGACCTCGCCCGCGTCGGCAATGTGCGCGGTGAAATCCGCCTCAACAAACGCATGGCCGACCTCGGCCTGTGTTCCCGCCGCGAGGCCGACGAATGGATCGCGCGCGGCTGGGTGCTGGTCAACGGCGAACCCGCCGTCATGGGCATGCCCGTGGCGCCCGACGCCAAAGTGGAAGTGCTGCCGCAGGCGCGTCACCAGCAGGCCGGGCAGGTCACCATCCTGCTGCACAAGCCCATGGGCTACGTGAGCGGCCAGCCCGAAGATGGTCACGAAGCCGCCGCCACGCTGATCGGCGCGCCCAGCCAGTGGCGCGGCGACGCCCGCCACCCGGCGGACGGCCGCCGCTTCGCCCCCGAACACACCCGCGGCCTCGCGCCCTGCGGCCGGCTCGACATCGACTCTGTCGGCCTGCTCGTGCTTACGCAGGACGGCCGCATCGCGCGCCAGCTCATCGGCGAGAACAGCGGCATCGAAAAGGAATACCTGGTGCGCGTGCACTACGCACCCAACGGCCCGCACGGCGCGGGCGTGGTCACGCAAGACGTGCAGGCCGTCTTTCCGGCGGACAAGCTGGCTCTGTTGCGCCACGGCCTGAGCCTGGACGACCAGCCCTTGAAGCCCGCCCAGGTGGACTGGATGAACCCCGAGCAGCTGCGCTTCATCCTCAAGGAAGGCAAGAAGCGCCAGATCCGCCGCATGTGCGAACAGGTCGGCCTTCACGTGGTGGGGCTCAAACGCATCCGCATCGGCAATGTGGTGCTGGGCAATCTGCCGGTGGGGCAGTGGCGGTATCTGGGGGCGGGGGAGAGTTTCTGAGCACCTGAACAGCGGCATTGAAATGGGCGGTCATTTGAAACGAACTTCCTATGAGTTTCGGTCCAGTTCAAGGACGCATGGTTGATCTGGCTTCATTGCCGGAACAGTTTCCAACTCACAGGCACGAGGCAGCCTTCCGGGAAAGCCTTGGTCGTGCTGTTGCGACGTTTCTAACCCTTGGCACCATTGGTTGGACGTGCCTGCCGTCGCTCCATGGCCCCGGCCACAATGCCCCATGACCGCTCCCACACCACCCAACACCCCCAAACGCGCCGTGTTGCGACATGTGCGCCCATCGGACCTGAAGGCCGCGGCGCAGCTGATCATGCAGGCGACGCAGGGCGCGATCAACATCACTGAGGGGGTGCACCAGTCGGTGCGACGGCGGCTGGGATTGTCGAACGGAGCTTCCGCTGAGCAGGCCGGTGGACTGACCGGGCAGGTGTACCAGGCGGTGCGCGGTGTGACCCGGCTGGTGGGCCGCGGCACGGACACCGTGCTGGGCCTGTTGCTGCCGCTGCTGGACGACCCTGCCACGCACCCCGAGGCATCGCCTGGGCGTGAAGCGGTGCTGGCGGCGCTGAACGGCGTGGTGGGCGACAAGCTGCTGGCCATGGACAACCCGCTGGCGCAGCCGATGGAGCTGCGCTTTGATGGCGCGCCGTTGTCGCTGGGCGGGGCCGAGGCGCTGGCCGCTTCGCTGGGCACGGCGACGGGTCCGCACCTGCTCCTGCTGGCCCATGGCCTGTGCATGAGCGACACGCAATGGCGCCGCAGCGGCCACGATCATGGTGAGTTTCTGGCGCAGGCGCTGGACTGTACGCCGGTGTACCTGCGCTACAACTCGGGGCTGCACACTTCCACCAACGGGCACCAGCTGGCGTTGTTGGTGGAACGGCTGGTGGCGGCCTGGCCGGTGCCGCTGGCGCGAATCACCATCGTGGGCCACAGCATGGGCGGGCTGGTGGCGCGCTCCGCGGTGCAGGCCGCGCGCGAGGCGGGCCAACGCTGGCCGGGTCTGCTGCGTGAACTGGTGTTTCTGGGCACCCCGCACCACGGCGCCCCGCTGGAGCGTGCGGGCCACGGGGTGGACTTGCTGCTGGCTTCGTCGACGCACACGGCGCCGTTCGCCCGGCTGGGCAAGATCCGCAGCGCCGGCATCACCGACCTGCGGCACGGCTATGTGCTGGACGCGGACTGGCAGGGACGCGACCGGTTCGAATCGCCTGACGACCATCGCGTGCCGCTGCCGCTGCCCGAGGGCGTGGCCTGCTACGCCGTGGCCGGCACGCTGGTCGGCCAGCGCGGCCTGCTGGCCGACCGCCTCATGGGTGACGGCCTGGTGCCGCTCAACAGCGCGCTCGGACAACACGAACAAGCGGAACGCCGGCTGGTGTTTGCGCGCGGCAGCCAGTTCATCGCCTACCGCACCGGACACCTGGACCTGCTCTCCAGCCCCGATGTGGCGGCGCAGGTGCTGGCCTGGCTGCGCCCGGTGCCGCCCACAGAAGACTGAGCCTCAAGGCCGCCGTGGACCGCCCGGGGCTTGAAAACCCCCGCGCCGCCCATAATTCAGCCCAGCGTGAGCGCTCCACCGGGGCGCGTCTGTGTTTTTCAAACCCCCTCAAGACCCATGAGCAAACAAACCCTGTCTTTCCAGGCCGAGGTGGCGCAGCTGCTGCACCTCGTCACCCATTCGCTGTATTCCAACCCCGAGATCTTCCTGCGCGAGCTGGTGTCCAACGCGTCGGACGCCTGCGACAAGCTGCGCTTCGAGGGGCTGAACAACGCCGCGCTGTTCGAAGACGCGCCCAACCTTGACGTGCGCGTGGCCTTCGACAAGGACGCGAAGACCATCACCATCACCGACAACGGCATCGGCATGAGCCAGGCCGAAGCGGTGGAGCACCTGGGCACCATCGCCAAGAGCGGCACCAAGGACTTCATGAGCCACCTGAGTGGCGACCAGAAGAAGGACGCGCAACTCATCGGCCAGTTCGGCGTGGGCTTCTATTCGGGCTTCATCGTGGCCGACAGGATCACGGTCGAATCGCGCCGTGCCGGTCTGCCAGCGGCCGAAGGCGTGCGCTGGACCAGCGGCGGCACGGGCGAGTTCGAGGTGGAGGCCATCGAGCGCGCTGCGCGCGGCACCACCATCACGCTGCACCTGCGCGACGATGCGCACGAGTACCTGAGCCACTGGAAACTCAAGTCGCTGATCACCAAGTACTCCGACCACATCAGCCTGCCGATCCTGATGCAGAAGGAAGAGTGGGACGCCGAGAAGAGCGAATACGTGCAGCAGGCCGAGTGGGAAGCGGTCAACTCGGCCAACGCGCTGTGGGCGCGCAGCAAGAAAGAGATCTCCGACGAGCAGTACGCCGAGTTCTACAAGAACATCAGCTACGACCAGGAAGCCCCGCTGGCCTGGAGCCACAACCGCGTGGAGGGCGCCACCGAATACACGCAGCTGCTCTACATCCCGGCCAAGGCGCCGATGGACCTGTGGAACCGCGACCGCAAGGCCGGCATCAAGCTGTACGTGCGTCGCGTCTTCATCATGGACGAGGCCGAGGCGCTGATGCCTTCGTACCTGCGCTGGGTCAAGGGGGTGGTCGATTCGGCCGACCTGCCGCTCAACGTGAGCCGCGAGCTGCTGCAGGAAAGTCGCGACGTGAAGGCGATCCGCGAAGGCAACACGCGCCGCGTGCTGGCCATGCTGGAAGACCTGGCGAAGAAGGACCAGCTGCCCGCCGAAAGCGCTGACGGCGTGACCGACGTGGTGTCGGACGAAGACAAGGCACAGGCGGGCAAGTACTCGGCCTTCTACGCCGAGTTCGGCGCCGTGCTGAAAGAAGGCCTGGGCGAGGATTTCGCCAACCGCGAGAAGATCGCCAAGCTGCTGCGTTTTGCCAGCACCACCAGCGACGCGGTGAGCGTGAGCCTGGCGGACTACAAGGCGCGCATGAAAGAAGGCCAGGCCGCGATCTACT
>JAHIQV010000516.1 GCA_018903185.1 Gammaproteobacteria bacterium
CGCTACTGGGAACCGGTGGACAGCGTGGCCTGGTCGATCATGATGGCGCTGGACCTGGGGGGCAACTGGGGCAACGAAATCGCTCGCCTGACTGCCTTGCAGGTGCTGGACACGCCCCAGCTGTGGGAACTGTTTCCACCCTATCCGGGCGAACCGCCGGCGGCGAGCGCCGACCTGGCCCGGCTCTACCGCGAACTCGGGGTCTACCGGCCCCAGCCACTGGCGACCTCCGGGGCACAACCCGACGTGACCACGTTCGCCGCCCGCATCGGGCAGGACCTGCGCGACTGGACCCACGAACTCGGCAACATCGAAGGCAAGGGCTCCAACAACTGGGTGGTGGCTGGAACGCGCAGCGTCAGCGGGCAACCTCTGCTGGCCAACGATCCCCATCTCGGCCTGAGCGCACCGGCCATCTGGTATTTCGCGCGGCTGCAGGCGCCCGATGCGAACGGGCTCAAGGGCATGGACGTCATGGGCGCCACGCTGCCCGGCACACCCTTCGTGGTGCTGGGCCGCACGCGCGAGGTGGCCTGGGGTTTCACCAACACGGGGCCCGACGTGCAGGACCTTTACCTGGAACAGATCAACCCCGGAAACCCGGCGCAATACCGCGCGCCGGCGGAGCAGGGCAGTGCCTGGGCCGATTTTGAGACCCGTGTGGAGACCATCCGTGTCAAGGGTCAGGCCGACGTGTTGCACACCGTGCGCCGCACGCGCCACGGCCCAGTGATCAGCGATGTGCCCGGTCGTACCCAGGCGCTGATCGACACCGGGCGCTACGCCCTGGCGCTGCGCTGGACCGCGCTCGATGCCGACAACCTCAACGTGCAGGCCACACTGGCTTCGAACCGCGCGGGTTCCGTGGCCGACCTGCTGGAGGCCTACCGCGACTTTCACGCACCGATGCAGAACGTCGTGGTGGCCGATCGCAGCGGACGCATCGCCTTCAAGGCGGTGGGCAAGATTCCCCTGCGTCAGCCAGGCAACGATATCCGAGGCGTCGCACCCGCGCCGGGCTGGGAGGCTCGCTACGACTGGGCGGGCTGGCTGCCCTATGAGCAGACGCCACAGGACGATGGCGGCAAGGGCTGGATCGCGACCGCCAACCAGCGCATCCACGGCCCGGACTACCCGCACTTTCTCACCCAGGACTGGGCCGCGCCCTACCGCCAGGAACGCATCGAGACCTTGCTGGCGCAGACACCGAAGCACGACCTAGCCAGTTTCCAGGCCATGCACGCCGACCAGCAATCGGCCGCCACCTTGCGGCTGCTGCCGTTCCTGCAGAAAACCGCTTCCACCCACCCGCTGGCCGCTGCGGCGCAGGACGCCCTGAAAGGTTTTGACGGAGGCATGCGCGCCGACAGGGCGGCGCCACTGGTCTACACCGCGTGGATCGATGAATTCACGCGCGGGGTCATTGGTGGCCGGCTGGGCAAGGAGCGCTTCGAGGCGATTTACGGCAAACGGCTGTTTCGCAACGCGGTCGAAGATCTGCTGGAGCGCGACGATGCCGGCTGGTGCGGGGCGGCTGGCTGTGCAGCGGCCAGCAGCGCCGCCCTCGGTCGTGCGCTGGACCGGCTGTCGGCAATGCAGGGGCCGGATGTGGCGGCCTGGCGCTGGGGAGCCGCACACCCGGCGATCTCGATCCACCGGCCGTTCAGCAACGTGGGCGCCCTGGCGCCGCTGTTTGAGGTCCGCACGCCCACCGGGGGCGATCCGTTCACCCTCAACGTGGGCCAATACCACCTGGACAAGGCCGACGCACCCTTTGCCAACCGCCATGCGGCCAGCCTGCGCGCGGTCTACGACCTGGCCGATCTGGACAAGTCGGTGTTCGTCTACCAGACAGGGCAGAGCGGCAACGTGTTCTCAGGCCGTTACCGTGACATGAGTGAAACCTGGGGGGCGGTGCAATACCGCCCCTTGCAGATGGAGCCTGAGCGCTGGGTCAGCAGCCTGCAACTCGTGCCCTGACGGCTGTTGCAGGATCGGGCTGGGCCTGTGTTCCAACAAAAGGAGGTGGCTGGCCGGTAGCCGGTCAACAGCGGGGAAAGCCCCCCGCTGTTTTGTCGCTTGCCTGGCTTATTTGAGGTTGCCGGAGAGGAACTGCGCCAGCCGCTCGCTCTGGGGCCGGGCCAGCACTTCGGCCGGCACGCCCTGTTCCTCGATGCAGCCTTTGTGCAGAAAGATCAGGTGGTTCGACACCTCACGGGCAAAGCCCATCTCGTGTGTCACCACCAGCATGGTGCGGCCTTCTTCGGCCAGCAGCTTCATCACACGCAGCACTTCGCCGACCAGTTCGGGGTCGAGTGCGCTGGTGGGTTCGTCGAACAGCATCACCTCGGGCTCCACGGCCAGCGCCCGGGCAATCGCCACGCGCTGCTGCTGGCCGCCGGACATGTGCGCCGGGTACTTGTCCTCCACGCCGCGCAGCCCCACCTTTTCCAGGTACTTGCGGGCCGCGGTCACGGCTTCGTCCTTGCTCTGACCGAGCACATGCATCGGCGCCTCGATGATGTTTTCGAGCACCGTCAGGTGCGACCAGAGGTTGAAGTGCTGGAACACCATGGCGAGCCGGGACCTTGCGCGCTGCAGCTGCTTTTCGTCCGCTGCCTTGAGCATGCCGTCTTTGGCCGTCACCAGCTTGAGCTCTTCGCCGGCCACGATGATCCGGCCGTGCTGGGGGCGTTCCAGCAGGTTCATGCAGCGCAAAAAGGTCGATTTGCCCGACCCCGAGGAACCGATGATGCTGATCACGTCGCCCGCGTGGGCGGTGACCGAAACACCCTTGAGCACTTCGTTGCTGCCGTAGCTCTTGCGGATGTCGATGGCTTCGAGTTTGGTGGTCATGGGTTCACAGGAAAGATTCAAGGGCTGAGCAGGTTGCCGGAACGGATCGGGGTGGCTCCGGCGACACGGCAGATTTCCATGCCGCTGGTGGCCCAGCGCAGGTTGTGGCGGGCGTACACCACGCCGTCGATCGAACTCTGGATGGGTGTGGTGCGCGGCGTGAGCGGGTCGATCACATGGGCCAACGTCTGCCCGACCTGGACCACGTCACCCACCTGGGCAACAAACGCGATCACACCCGGATGAGGCGCATGCAGCGACTCCGTGCCGGCCAGCGGCGTGGCGTCGCACAGGGCTGGTGGGAGCTCGGGTACGGTGCCACCCAGCACGCCGACATGTTGCAGGTAGTGAAAAATCGCCTGCGCGTCCTGGTGCGCCAGCAGCTCGGACACATCGGTCTGGCCGCGCAGCTCCACCGTGGTGCTGGCGCAGGCCAGAGGCACTGGAAACCGGTCGGCAAAGTGCTCGCGCAGACGCCACCAGGGACCCGAAAGCGCCTCATCAAACGAGATCGATGGCCCGGAACCCCTGGCCCACAGGAACGCCCGCGCCCCCAGGAAACGCGCCAGCGGTTCAATCTGGTCGAGCATGGGCTGCTCCGCGTAGAGGTGCAGCACCGCTTCGTAATCGCAGTGCAGGTCGAGCAC
>JAHIQV010000517.1 GCA_018903185.1 Gammaproteobacteria bacterium
CCGTGGCCGGGCTGCGCGCTCAGGTCCACGCGCCCGCCGCCGGGCAGGCTGGCCACGCGCTCGCGCACCTGCGACAGGCCGAAGCCGCTGCCGCTGTGTGGTGCACCAGCGGAGTCCATGCCGACACCGGTGTCGATCACCTCCAGCAGCAGCTGCCCGGCGCCATCGGTGCTGGCGCGGATGTCGATGCGGCCACCGTCGAGCTTGGGTTCGAGGCCGTGGCGGATGGCGTTTTCCACCAGCGGCTGCAGCAGCAGCGGCGGCACCGGATGGCGCTGCAGCGCCTCGGGCAGGTCCAGCGTGTACGACAGGCGCGGCCCCATGCGCACGGCCATGAGTTCGAGGTAGTCGCGCAGGCGGGCGAACTCGTCGGCCAGGGTGTGGCTACCGGTCGAGCCGTCGGTGCGCGAGGCACGCAGCGTGGCGCGCAGGTAGTCGTTGAGGCGGTCGAGCATGGCCATGGCGCGAGGCGGGTCGGTGGCAATCAGGGCGCGCAGGTTGGCCAGGGTGTTGAACAGCATGTGCGGTTCGAGCTGGGTTTCCAGCAGCTTGAGCCGCGCTTCGGTGGCCTGGCGCTGCAGGTCCTGGTTGCGCGCGCGCTGGTAGAAGCTGAACAGGAAGCCCAGGCTGATGCCCAGGGTGGAGAGCCAGAAACCGAAGAAGCGCAGGGGCGACACGGTCAGCAGCTCCCAGGTGGAGTGGCCGGTGTAGGCATCGCCGACGAAGGTGCCGAGCGTGTAACCGACCACGACGCCCGCCAGCAGGTAGGCCATCATGCGCAGCGACAGCCCCCAGTAGTGCGGCCCCTGCGTGCCGAGCAGGCGGTGCAGAGCGATGCGGCCGGGGTCGGTGAGGAACCAGATGGCGGTGCTGATGGCGTAGCTGTAGACCAGGGCCGCGTCGAGGCTGTGGTTCTTGTGGCCCGATCCCCACTGGAACAGCGCGATCAGCAGCGCCACGACCCAGACGATGCCCATGCGCTGCGCCACGCCGCGGCGGCTGTCGGGGGGCAGCCAGCGCAGCAGGGCGGATTCGGGGCGCAGGGTCATGGGCAGCAGCAGCCGTTGGAGGGACGCGGACGATTCTGGCACGCTGACCTCAGCTTGCGAAAGCACCCAGCCGGGCTGCGACGGGCGCCGGCGCGGAGCGCCGGATGTGCCACTCGGCCCACAGCAGGTTGGGCACCCAGCACAGCCAGGCGATGGCGGCGTAGGCCGGTGCCAGCGGCAGGCCGCTGACGAAGGACAGCGGCAGGTAGAGCCGCAGCGTCACGGCCGCGCAGGCGAGCGCAAAGTTGCGCAGCATCCAGCGCCGGTGTTCGTCAACCCGGCCCTGGCGGATGGCACGGTAGGCACGCCAGCCACTGGCAAGCCAGAGCAGGGCGAGCAGACCGAAGCCGAAGTTGGCCACAGGGCCGCCGAAGGTGTTGGGCGCCAGCAGCAGGCCCGAGACACCCCCGGCCAGCACGCCGCCGCCGAGGTAGACGCGGCCGAGCCAGCGGTGCAGGCGCGGGTGCCGCGCGCGCAGCGCGGGCAGGAACTGCCAGGGGCCGATCAGCAGCGCCAGGGCGGCGGCCATCACGTGCACGTAGAACACGGCGGGGTGGTGGCGCGCGAAGCTGGCCTGGAACTCGGGCGCGGTGGCCGGCACCTCGGGCAGCAGGCCGTAGAGCACCCAGGCATAGGCGCCCACGCCGAGGCAGAGCAGGGTGAGGGTCCACCAGGCGATGGAGGGGTTGGGGCGGTTCGTCATGGCTGTTTTCCGTTGGAGGCGGCGTACAGGCGCTGGCGTTCCTGCTCCACCAGCCGCTGGCGCAGGCCAGAGCCGGCGCCGAAGCCAAACACGCCCAGGCCGTGCATCAGCAGGCCGAAGCCCCAGCCCAGGGCCGGCGCCACCGGCCACAGGTGGCCCTGCCACCAGCCCAGCACGGTCAGGCCGCTGATGACACAGACGTAGATGAAGGCGTGGGTGTACCAGCCCAGGCGGGCCTTGACGCGCCGTAACGCGAGGCGCTCCTGGTCGGGCGAGAGCGAGAAAGGGGTGCTGGCGTTCATGGGTGGCTCCTGGGTTGGTCGGCCGTTGCAGGGACCGTGGCGTGACTGTGCCGCGCGACCCGTTCGGGTGCGAGCCGGTTGCGACGGAACGACGGAGCGCGGGTGTGAAATGCCGCCCGTGGGCGCGAAGGGTGGGCGTGGCGCGCTGGCCCGGTGCTTCAGACCCGCTGATCGGGGGCGGGCCGTGGTGTTCCTACAATGGGC
>JAHIQV010000518.1 GCA_018903185.1 Gammaproteobacteria bacterium
CACCACCCCACCCGACACCGTCATCCACGGCTGGCACGCCCACGTGTACTTCAACGCCGACACGCTGGCGCAAGCGCGCACGCTGTGCGAAGCAGCAGCCGCACAGTTCCCGCTGAAGATGGGCCGCGTGCACGAGAAGCCGGTGGGCCCGCACCCGGACTGGAGCTGCCAGCTGGCCTTCAAGGCGGCGCTGTTCGGCGAGGTGATCCCCTGGCTGACGCTGCACCGCGGCGGTCTGGTGGTGTTCATCCACCCGATCACCGGCAACGACCTGGTGGACCACCGCGACCGCGCCATCTGGATGGGCGCGGTGCGCCCGCTGGACCTGAGCGTGTTGCCCGAGCGCTCGGTGACCTACGACCTGTAAGCCCTGAAGCCATGAACATCACCACCCTTGAAGCGCTGCGCGCGCTGTACGACCCGGTGCGCGAACGCTCGGCCAAGAAGGAACTCCCTCAGCTCGACGTGCACGCCACGCGCTTTATCGGCCTGTCGCCGCTGGTGGTGTTGTCGAGCGCCGGGCCGAACGGCGCCCTGGACGCTTCGCCGCGCGGCGGTGAGCCGGGTTTCGTGAAGGTGCTGGATCCGCAGACGCTGCTGATCCCCGACGCGCCGGGCAACAACCGGCTCGACACGCTGGAAAACATCGTGCAGACCGGCCAGATCGGCCTGCTGTTCCTGGTGCCGGGTATGGACGAGACGCTGCGCGTGAACGGCAGCGCGCTGCTGACCACCGATGAAGCCGACCGCGAGCGCAGCGCCGATGCGAGGCGCGTGCCCAAACTCGTCATCCGCGTGACGGTGCGGGCGTCTTACCTGCATTGCGCCAAGGCGCTGATGCGATCGGCACTCTGGGATGCGAGCCGCCATGTCGCGCGCTCGGTGATGCCGAGCATGGGCGAGATGCTGCGCGACCAGATCGGCGAGCGCATGAGCGCGGAGGCGCCGGTGGAGACACAGGAACAGATGCTGGAGCGCTACCGGCAGACGCTGTAGCGGCGTGCGTTCATGGGGTGTCGCAGCTCAGACACGCATTCGATAGATTCCCGCGATTCTGGTTGGGCCATGGCAACCATAATCGGGCGCATGCCTGTTTCTGAAATCGCCATCTGGTCGGCCATGCTCGGGGGTCTGTTGACGCTGGCGGCGCTGGCGCTGGGTGACGCGCTGGGCAGCCGCAGCACGGGCGCGATGCGCAACCTGTGGTTTGTGGTGCTCACTGGCGCGAGTTGCGTGGTCATGTCGGGTTTGCCGGAAGCCTTGTTTCCGGCCCTGCCGGAGCGTCCGCTGATGGTGCTCAAAGCCAGTCTGGGGCCGCTGGCGGGCGGCGTGGCCCTGTATTTCCTGGGTGGCTGGCTGGGCGGTGCGCGCGAGGACGCCCTGGCGCACCGCCTCACCGCTTGGGGGGGCGCTGCCGTGTTCCTGACCGCGATGGCGCTGGCGCTGCTGGCCAGCCAGGTGTCGCGTGACCACTTTCGTCCGGTGCTGCTGGCGGCCGCGGTGGTCAACATGGTGCCGGTGTTGCTGGCGCTGATCGCGGTCATCCGGGCCACCCGGCGGGGCGATCCGCTGGCGCGCTGGATGGTGCTGGCGATCGTGTGCCTGGCGGCCATGGTGAGTGGCCTGTACCTGCGCGGCCTGGACGCACCGGGCCTGGGTTCGGGCTTCTGGCTGCTCACGGCGCTGGTCACCATGGTGTATTTCCTCACGGCCACGGTGCTGGGTTTCGTGCGCAACCGGCAAAACCGCAAGCTCGCCCGCCTCTCGCGGGTGCAGCAAGGCGCCGATCCGGTCACTGGGCTCTACACCGGCTCGGCCCTGATCGCCGAGGTGGAACACGTGTTCTGGCGCACCGCCCGCCAGCAGGGCGAATGTTCGGTGATCTGCGTGAACGTGAGCAATCTCTACGAGCTGACCGATTCGGCCGGGCCGGGTGTGGAGCACCAGATCCTGGTGACGCTGGCGGCGCGCGTTCGCCGCGCGGCCGGTTTCCGTTGCGTGGTGGGTCAATACCACCCGCGCTGCTTTGTGGTGGTGATGTTCACCGACAAGCACGCCGCGCCGCTGACCGAAACGCTGGCCCATTTGCGCTTCATGGTCGGCGCGTCGCTGCCGGTGGTGGATGAGTATCAGACGCACCACACCTTCCAGCCGCGCCTGGGCATCGGGGTGGTCACCCACGCCCCCTCACACGCGAAGCCGATGGACATCCTCAACGAGGCCGAGCGCCTGGCGCTGGCGCAAATCGCCAACTGGTCCCGCCCTCAGGGACCCGATGCGACCCCCGAGCACGACATCGTGACCGCGCCACAGCCGCTGCGCTGAGGTCCGCGGAACGCTACTTTTTTTCGACCGGGTTCGCCGTCAGCCAGTTGGCCGGGTAGGCGCGCAGGAATTCGCGCGCCTTCTCGGGGTGGGCTGCGTTGAGCCAGGCGTCGTAGCCCCCTTCGTTCAGCACCGCGGGCATGCGTTTTTCACTGCCGGGCTGCTGGTAGCGGTGCATCAGCGCGTGGCTGTTGGCGTTGACGGTGAGCAGGGTGTAGCTCACGATGACTTCGCCGCCGGCGCCGGTCCAGCTTTCCCACAGGCCCGCCACGCCCATCGGCTGGCCGTCCACGCGGCTGATGCGCGTGGCCACGGCTTTGCCGCTGCGGAAGTCGTCTTCAAAAAACGCCATCATCGGCACGATGCAGCGCTGCCCGGCGAGCCAGGCTTCGCGCAGGTTGTTGGAGGTGGTCACGGTTTCGCTGCGCGCGTTGACCAGCTTGGGCGAACGCAGCTTGGCATCGGACGCCGACTTCACCCAGCGCGGCACCAGGCCAAACTGGCCGGCCACGAGTTCGCGCACCAGCGGGGGCGCCGGTCGGGGTTCCTGCGGTTCCTGAACTTCCGCCGGTTCCACGGGTTCCACGGGTTCCACGGGTTCGGCCACGGCAGCGGCCGCCTTGCGGATGAACACCCCCGGCTTGCGCGGCCAGAGGTCAGGCCCCACAGGGGATTCGGGGGCCTCGACATGGAAAACATCGGGATAAAGGGAGGCGAGCCGCAGGCTCTCGGTGTGAACGGTCATGCGGCCATGCTAGCCGACCGGACCGCCGGCCCACCCGCGGTTCACCGCCGGCCCGATCGGTGGCATGCTTGGAGCGCCCGCCACGCCCTGCCGATCGTCCAACCAGCGCACCCGCCTCCCATGCTTCAGAACCCCCTTGTGCCACCTGCTCAGTCGACCCGCTCCCGCCGCTCCGTGGTGCGGGGGGCCGCGGGCGCCGTGGGGCTTCTGCTGCTGGGTAACTGGCGCCTGGCCTCAGGGGCCGGGGAAGCGGCGGCCGAGGCGAACGTGCCCCAGGTGGCGCCGGTGCCGGGCGGCATCGTTCGCCTTTCGCTGGGGCCATCGCAGGAGCGTCCCCGGGCCTGGGCGGGCGAGGTTCCGCTGCTGGTGCTGGGCGACCCGATCGAATGGTCCGCGCTGGTGGGCATCCCGCTGTCGGCCACGCCGGGCGAGGCCCGCATCGTGGTGCAGGGCGAAGCCCGCGAGCCGCGCGAGCTGGCGTACACCGTGACGCCCAAACGTTACGCCGAGCAGCGTCTGAAGGTGGCCCCGAAAACGGTGGACCTCTCTCCCGAAGACCTGGCGCGCTTCGAGCGCGAACGCGACCACCAGAAGACGGTGATGGCGACCTTCAGCGAGCCAGCGCCGGGCGACCTGCGCATGCGCGTGCCGGTGGCCGGCCGGCGCTCCAGTTCCTTCGGGCTGCGGCGCGTGTTCAACGGCCAGGCGCGCAGTCCCCACAGTGGCATGGACATCGCCGCGCCCACGGGCACGCCGGTGAACACGCCGTTGCCGGGTCGCGTGATCGACACCGGCGACTATTTTTTCAACGGCCAGACCGTCTGGCTCGACCACGGTGGTGGCCTGCTGAGCATGGTGTGCCACCTGAGCGCGATCGATGTGCGGGTGGGCGACACGCTGCAGGCGGGCGAACGCCTGGGCGCCGTGGGCGCCACCGGCCGCGTGACCGGGCCACACCTGCACTGGGGCGTGATGCTCAACCGCACGATGGTGGATCCGGCGCTGTTTCTCGCTGAATGATGGAGCGAGCGCCACCATGCTGATCCGCTTCAACAAACCCTACGGCGTGCTCAGCCAGTTCACACCCGAAGGGCGCTGGCGCGGGCTCAAGGACTTCATCGACCGGCCCGGCGTGTACGTGGCGGGCCGGCTGGACGCCGACAGCGAAGGCCTGCTGCTGCTCACCGACGACGGCCAGGAACAGGCACGCATCGCCGACCCGCGCCACAAGATGGAGAAGACCTACTGGGTGCAGGTGGAAGGTGTGCCCGACGAAGCCGCGCTGGCCGCGCTGCGCCGCGGCGTGACGCTCAGCGACGGCCCCACCCTGCCGGCGCGCGCCCGCACCATGCCGGAGCCGCCCGCGCTGTGGGAGCGGAGTCCGCCGATCCGGGTGCGCAAGGCCGTGCCCACGGCCTGGATCGAGCTGGTGATCCGCGAAGGCCGCAACCGCCAGGTGCGCCGCATGACGGCGGCGGTGGGGTTTCCCACGCTGCGCCTGATCCGCGCCGCCATCGGGCCGCACAATCTGGATGACTTGGCGCCCGGCACCTGGCGCTGAAACAAACAACCGCAAAGCCCTGCCCAGGCCCTTCCTTTGGCGACACACAGGACACCACCGATGACCACC
>JAHIQV010000519.1 GCA_018903185.1 Gammaproteobacteria bacterium
GAATGCGCTGCACAAAATCCTCGAAGAGCTGGCGCGCGCCCTGCGCACCGGGCGCCATCTTGAGCTGGGCGGGGTCGATGGGTTCGAAGTCGATGTCGGACAGGCGCGGCACTGGCGCGTTCCATTCGCCGCCCGCCGGGCCGGGCAGCGGGGCGAGCGACGCCGTGTACCGGGCCACCGGGTAGGGTTTGAGCTGGTAGCTGTCGATCTGCTTGAGCCAGGCGTTTTTGTAAGGGGTGAACACGCCGTACGCATGCCCCGCCTGCGTCAGCACCTCGCGGCGCTCGAAGACCACGTGGTCCTTGTGACCATGGAACATGATGCCTTCATGGGCCAGTTGCCCCAGCACATGCGCATCGCGCACGTGGGCGGCGGGTTCGTCGTCGTGGTTGGCGAACACCGCCTGCACCTGCAGCTGCCGGGCCAGGGCGGGGATTTCATCCTTCGCGCGCGCATGGCGCACGATCAGACCGGTGGCTTCGGTGCCGTGCTCGCGACCCATCGCGCGCAGCCGTGCATCCAGCTGCACGAGCGATTCCCGGATGAACGCCACGCGCCGGTCGGCCGTCAGACCGCGCGCCAGCAGCGGCTCCAGGATGTCGGTGTCGAACACGAACACGCACCACACCTGACGGCAGCTTTTGAGGGCGTGGTAGAGCGCAGCGTTGTCCTCGGCGCGCAGGTCCCGGCGGAACCACATCAGGCCTTTGTCGTAGGTGTTCATGCGCTGGAAGGTTGGGTTGCAAGGCGGGGCGCTGCGAACGGGGCGGCGGCTTAAAATCCAGCCATGACCGACGATTTTGCCCCCATCAACCTGACCAATCATTTCCTGATTGCGATGCCCGGTCTCAGCGACGAGCTTTTCGGCCGCAGCGTGGTTTTCATGTGCGAGCACAGCGAGCGCGGTGCCCTCGGTCTGGTGATCAACAAGCCCAGCGACATCCTGTTGCCACGCCTGTTTGAAAAGGTTGACCTGCCCATGGGCCGCGAAGACCTGGCGCTGTTGCCGGTGTTCCAGGGCGGCCCGGTGCAGACCGAGCGCGGCTTTGTGCTGCACGAAGCGATCGAGGGCGGCGAGGGCGAATCGGTCTACGCCTCCACGCTGTCCATTCCGGGCGGGCTGGAAATGACCACCTCCAAGGACGTGCTCGAAGCCATGTCCTCGGGTGCAGGCCCGCGCAAGGTGTTTGTCACGCTGGGCTATGCCTCGTGGGGGCAAGGGCAGCTTGAATCCGAGATCACCGAAAACAGCTGGCTCACCGTGGAAGCCGATCCGAGCCTGATTTTTGACGCGCCCGTGGCCGAGCGCTACGAGCGGGCCATGGCGCTGCTGGGCTTGCAGCCGTGGATGCTGTCGCCAGATGCGGGCCATGCATGATGGCGGTGGAAGTTCCGGTCAACGGTCAGAGTTTTTTAGCCTTTGATTACGGCCTGAAACGCACGGGCGTGGCCAGCGGCAACCGCATCACGCGCACCGCCACCCCGCAGGCCACGATCGCTGCCGAAGGGGATGCGCGGTTGGCCAAAGTCGCCGAACGCATCCGAGAGTGGCAGCCCGACGCCCTGGTGGTCGGTGTGCCCTACCACCCCGACGGCGCCGCGCACGAAAACACCGCCCGCGCGCTGAAGTTCGCGCGCCAGTTGCGGGGCCGTCACGGCCTGCCGGTCTATGAGGTGGACGAGCGCTACAGCACCACCGAAGCCCATGCGCTGGGCGCGAAAGATGCCGACGCCGCATCGGCCTGCATCATCCTGGAACAGTTTTTGAGGAGCCTGCCTTGAGTGCATTGCAACTGGACGCCGAACAGCTCTACCTGGCGTTGCTGAAGGGGGTGAAAAACCTGATCGCCTCCACCCCGGAGCCGGTGTACCTGGCCGGCATCACATCGGGTGGCGCCTGGCTGGCCGAGCGCCTGCAGCGCGATCTCGGGCGCGACGGCGATGCCGGCGTGATCTCGTCCAGCATGCACCGCGACGACTTCGCCCAGCGCGGTCTGGCGCTCAGTGCCCAGACCGTGCTGCCGTTCGACGTGAACGGCGCGAATGTGATCCTGATCGACGACGTGCTCTACACCGGCCGCACCCTGCGCGCGGTGATCAACGAACTGTTCGACTACGGTCGCCCGGCCAGCGTGCAGCTGGCGGTGCTGGTGGACCGCGGCGGACGCGAACTGCCGATCGAGGCCCGGGTCTGCGCGGCCACGGTGGTGTTGGCACCGACGCAAACGCTTGAACTCGCGCGCGACGACGAGGGGCGCCTGAGCTTCGTGCTGGAAAACAAGAAGGAAGCCTGAAACGTGGCCAAGAACCCCCAACTCAACAAGAACGGTGAACTCATTCACCTGCTGTCCACCGAAGGCCTGTCGCGCGACATCCTCACCAAAATTCTCGACACCGCGGCCAACTTCGTGAGCGTGAGCAACCGCGAGGTCAAAAAGGTGCCGCTGCTGCGTGGCAAGAGCGTGTTCAACCTGTTCTTCGAGAACAGCACCCGCACGCGCACCACTTTCGACATCGCGGCCACGCGCCTGTCGGCCGACGTGTACACGCTGGACATCGCGCGCAGCTCCACCGCCAAGGGCGAGTCGCTGCTCGACACCATCGCCAACCTCTCTGCGATGGCGGCCGACATCTTCGTCGTGCGGCACAGCGAGTCGGGTGCTCCCTACCTGATCTCGCAGCACGTGGCGCCGCACGTGCACGTGATCAATGCCGGTGACGGCCGCCATGCCCACCCCACGCAGGGCCTGCTGGACATGTACACGATCCGGCACTACAAAAAAGATTTCACCCAGCTCTCGGTGGCCATCGTGGGCGACGTGCTGCACTCGCGCGTGGCGCGCTCCGACATCCATGCGCTGACCACGCTGGGCTGCCCGGACGTGCGCGTGGTCGGCCCGCGCACCCTGGTGCCGGGTGATCTTTCGCAGATGGGCGTGCGCGTCTGCCACACGCTGGAAGAGGGCATCAAAGACTGCGACGTGGTGATCACGCTGCGTCTGCAGAACGAGCGCATGAGCGGCGCGCTGTTGCCGTCGAGCCAGGAATATTTCAAGAGCTTCGGCCTCACGCCCGAGCGCCTGCGCTGGGCCAAACCCGACGCCATCGTCATGCACCCGGGGCCGATCAACCGCGGCGTGGAGATCGATTCGGCGGTGGTCGATGGACCGCAGAGCGTGATCCTGCCGCAGGTCACTTTTGGTATTGCGGTGCGCATGGCGGTGATGGGCATCGTCGCCGGGAACGAGGCATAACATGAAAATCCTGATTCAAAACGGCCGTGTCATGGACCCGGCCACCGGCCGCGACGAACTGGCCGACATCGCCATCGCAGCCGGTCGCATCATCGCCATCGGCAACGTGGCGCCCGATTTCCATGCCAACCGCACTATCGACGCCACCGGCTGCGTGGTCGCGCCCGGCCTCGTGGACCTGGCGGTGCGCCTGCGCGAGCCCGGCCAGGAACACGCCGCGATGCTGGAGAGCGAAATGGCCGCGGCGGTGGCCGGCGGTGTGACCTCGCTGGTCTGCCCACCCGACACCGACCCGGTGCTGGACGAACCCGGTCTGGTGGACATGCTCAAGTTCCGTGCCGAAAAACTGCACCAGGCGCGGGTGTTTCCGCTGGGTGCACTCACCCGGGGGCTGAAGGGCGAAGAGCTCACCGAGATGGCCGAACTCACCGAGTCCGGCTGCATCGGCTTCGGCCAGGCCGAGGTGCCGATCGTCAACGTGCAGGTGTTGCAGCGCGCGCTGCAGTACGCCGCCACCTTTGGCTACACCGTCTGGCTGCGTCCGCAGGACTTCTGGCTGGGCAAGGGCGTGGCCGCCAGCGGCCCGCTGGCCACACGCATGGGCCTGGCCGGCATTCCGGTGATGGCCGAGACCATCGCGCTGCACACGCTGTTCGAACTGCTGCGCTCGGTGCACGGCAAGGGCAGCGAAGCGCGTGTGCATCTGTGCCGCATCAGCAGCGCCGCCGGGCTGGCGCTGGTGCGCCAGGCCAAGGCCGAAGGCCTGCCCGTGAGCTGCGACGTGAGCGTGCACAACCTGCACCTGACCGATGTGGACATCGGTTATTACGACAGCCGCCTGCGCCTGCAGCCGCCGGTGCGCCAGCAGCGCGACCGCGATGCGCTGCGAGCGGGCCTGGCCGATGGCAGCATCGATGCGCTGGTGTCCGACCACAACCCGGTGGACGCCGACGCCAAGGTGTTGCCCTTCGCCGAAGCCGAACCCGGCGCCACCGCCGTCGAATTGCTGCTCGGCCTGGCCTGCAAATGGGCGCAACAGGATGGCCTGGGCCTGATGCAGGCCCTCACCGTGCTGACCACCGGTCCGCAGGCGGTGCTGGGCAACAGCCTGGGCACGCTGCAGCACAGCGTGGGCCAGCTGACCGTGGGGGGGCAGGCCGATCTGTGCATCTTCGATCCCAACGCCAGCTGGCGTGTGGAGCCGGAGGCGTTGCGCAGCCAGGGCAAACACACGCCGTTTGGCGGCCATCAAATGCCGGTGCGTGTGCGCGCCACGCTGGTGGCCGGCTATGTCGCGCACGAGCGGAGCCCGGCCGCGGCACCGGTGTGAGCGAACGCGGGTCGCGCCTGGCAGCGCTGTGGCGGGCCGTTCGCGCCCTCGGCCATGTGCTGCGCGGCCTGTGGATCATCCGCAGCGAGTTCGGGCAGCTCACGCCCGACCAATGTGCGCTGATGGTGCGCGAGTGGTCGCGCCAGATGTTGCGCATCATGGGCGTGGAGCTGGTGGTGCGTGGCATGCCGCCCGCGAACGGGCCGGTGCTGCTGGTGGCCAACCACATTTCCTGGCTCGACATCGTGGTCATGAACGCCGCGCGGCCGGCGCGCTTCGTGTCCAA
>JAHIQV010000520.1 GCA_018903185.1 Gammaproteobacteria bacterium
GGCACGCGCCGGCCACGCGGTCACGCTGATCGGCCGGCCCGCGCACGTGCAGGCCGTGACCGCGAACGGTCTGCGCATGCAGACGCTGAGCTTCGACGAAACCGTGCCCCTGTCCGCAAGCACCGGACCCTGCGCCGTGGCCGGGGCCGATGTGGTGCTGTTCGCCGTGAAGTCGCCCGACACCGAAAGCGCCGGCGAACAGATCCGGGCATCACTGGCACCGGGCGCGCTGGTGGTGTGCCTGCAGAACGGCGTGGACAATGCCGAGCGGCTGCGGCGGGTGTTGCCCGGTCAAGAGGTTGCGGCCGCCGTGGTCTATGTGGCCACCGAGATGGCCGGACCCGGCCACCTGCGGCACCACGGACGCGGCGAACTCGTGATCGAGCCTTCGTCGCGCAGCGCCGAGCTGGCGCAGGCGCTGGTCGCGGCCGGCGTACCCACCGCCATCTCCGACAACGTGCGCGGCGCGCTCTGGGCCAAGCTCATCCTCAACTGCGCCTACAACGCCCTCTCGGCCGTCGCGCGCCTGCCGTATGGCGAACTGGTGCAGCGCCCCGGCGTGCAGGGCGTGATGCGCGACGTGGTGGCCGAATGCCGCGCGGTGGCCGCGGCCGATGGCGTCACCCTGCCCGGCGACGTGGACACCGCCGTGCGCCGCATCGCCGAGACCATGCCTTCCCAATACTCCTCGACGGCGCAGGACCTGATGCGCGGCAAGCCGAGCGAGATCGACCACCTCAACGGCTACGTGGTGCGGCGCGGCGAAGCGCTGGACGTGCCCGTGCCCGCGAACCGGGTGCTGTGGACGCTGACGAAGCTGGTCGAAACCCCGGCTGCGGCGCAACCATTCACCCGGTCACTCTGACGAGCCTGTGGCTGTCAGCGACGCGGGGCAGATGGCGTTGCGCCGCCTCCGGAACTTCATGGCTTGATCGCCACCTTCAACACCCCATCGCGCTGGTTCGAAAACAGCTCGTAGGCGGCCACGATGTCCTCCAGCTTGAACTGGTGCGTCACCATCAGGCCCAGATCGATGCGACCCGAGGCCACGACATTCATCAGCCGGCGCATGCGCTCCTTGCCACCCGGGCACAGCGCGGTGACGATGCGGTGGTCGCCCAGTCCGGCGGCGAAGGCGTCCAGAGGAATGGTGAGGTCACTCGAATACACGCCCAGGCTGGACAAGGTGCCACCGGGTTTGAGCACGCGCAGGGCCGACTCAAACGTGGACTGGGTACCCAGCGCCTCGATGGACGCATCCACACCGCGCCCGCCGGTGATCTTCATGATTTCGTCAACCACATCGCAATTCTTGAAGTTCAGCGTGAGATCGGCCCCCAGCTTCTTCGCGATGTCCAGGCGGTGATCGTTGCCATCCACCGCGATGATGGTGGAGGCGCCCAGCAGGCGCGCGCCCGCGGTGGCGCACAGGCCGATGGGGCCTTGCGCAAACACCACCACGGTGTCGCCGATGCGGATGCCGGCGTTCTCCGCGCCCTTGAAGCCGGTGGACATGATGTCGGGGCACATCAGCACCTGCTCGTCGGTCAGGCCGTCGGGGATGGGCGCGAGGTTGGCCTGCGCATCGGGCACCAGCACGTACTCGGCCTGGGTGCCGTCGATCAGGTTGCCGAAGCGCCAGCCCGCTGTGGCCTTGAAGCCATGGCAGCCACACAGGCCCTGGGGAATCAGGTAGCTGCCGTCTTGCGACGGCGCGCCATCCTGCGCCGCGTAGGAGTTGAAGTCGGGGCAGATGGCGCCGGCGATCACGCGCTGGCCTTCGGTGTAGCCCATCACGGCGCTGCCGAGTTTTTCGATCACGCCCACCGGCTCGTGGCCGATGGTCAGGCCTTTGGCGACCGGGTACTCCCCTTTGAGGATGTGCACGTCGGTGCCACAGATGGTGGTGGTCGTGATGCGGATCAGGGCGTCGTTGGGACCGACATCGGGGATGGGTTTGTCCACCACCTCGATGCGGTTCTTTTCGACAAAGACGGCTGCTTTCATCATGGTGGCCATGGGCACTCCTGTAAAGGTTGAAAATCCGGCTCGGTGGTGTCAGTCACCACTGGCCTTCTGGAGCACAGCGTACAGCTCATCCTTGAGCTGCAGCTTTTCGCGTTTGAGCGTGTCGATCTCTGCGGGGGTGGCCATCTGAATGCCGTTTTCCATGTTCAGGATCCTCTGATCGAGTTCATTGTGCTGGTCGAACAGCCGCGTGAAGTGGAGGTCGGTGGTTTTGAGGCTCGTGATGAGGTCTCGGTACTCTGGAAACATCGGAGGGGTCCTTCGTGAAGCGCTGCCGGGAGGCGCAGGATCGCGCCGCGCCCAGGCTGGGCGGGATCGGGTAGCTTGGGCGATATGCGCCCGGTCATCTGTGCGCCAGCGCCCAGAGCACGGTGGGTGCTATCGGGTGAACGCCGTTGAACCGGGCCGCCCTGGCAGGGTCAGGTGCGCGATCGCGGGCGCCATGTCCGACAGCAGATGCCCTTTGCGCCACACCTTCAGCCGCGTGGCGCGCAGGCGGATCGCCTCGACCGGATCGCGTGCCTGCAGCAGCACGAAGCTCGCATCGCACCCCGCTTCGATGCCGCAGCCGGCCAGGCCCATCACCTTGGCGGCGTTCGTGGTCACGGCTTCAAAGCACTGGCGCATGCCGGCCTGGCTGGTCATCTGCGCCACGTGCAGGCCCATGTGGGCCACTTCCAGCATGTCGCCGCTGCCCAGCGAATACCAGGGGTCCATCACGCAGTCGTGGCCAAAGGCCACCGTCACGCCAGCCGCCATGAGCTCGGGCACGCGCGTCATGCCGCGGCGCTTCGGATACGTGTCGTGCCGGCCCTGCAGCGTGATGTTGATCAGTGGATTCGCCACCACGCTCACACCGGCTTCGGCGATCAGCGGGATCAGCTTTGACGCGTAATAGTTGTCCATGCTGTGCATGGAGGTGAGGTGCGAGCCGTTGACGCGGCCATGAAGCCCCAGGCGCTGGGTTTCATAGGCCAGCGTTTCGATGTGGCGCGAAAGTGGGTCGTCGCTCTCGTCGCAGTGCATGTCCACCGGCAGGCCGCGCTCGGCCGCGAGTTCGCACAGCAGCTTCACGCTGGCCGCGCCGTCGGCCATGGTGCGCTCGAAGTGCGGGATGCCACCCACCACGTCCACGCCCAGGTCGAGCGCGCGTTTGAGGTTGTCGAGCCCGCCCGGAGAGCGCAACACGCCGTCCTGCGGAAAGGCCACCAGCTGCACGTCCAGGTAAGGCGCCATGCGGCGTTTCACCTCCAGCATCGCGCGCACCGGAAGCAGGCTGGGGTCGCTGGTGTCGACGTGGCTGCGGATGGCGAGAAGGCCCTTGGCCACCGCCCAGTCGCCATACACCAGCGCGCGCTCCACCAGCGCTTCTTCGGTCAGCAGCGGTTTGAGCTCGCCCCAGAGAGCGATGCCTTCGAGCAGGGTGCCGCTCTGGTTGATCCGCGGCAGGCCGTAGCTGAGCGTCGCATCCATGTGGAAGTGCGGATCGCAGAACGGCGGCGAGAGCAGCTGGCCGGCCGCGTCCAGCGTTTGATGCGCCAGCGCCTGCCGTCCCTCGGTCACTTCAGCGATGCGGCCGTCCCGCACGGCAACCGACATGTTGGTGCGGCCGTCGGGTAGGTTGGCGCGGGTGATCAGCAGATCGAGCATCGGTATTCACCTCGGCGGCAGGGTTTCATCAGCGTCCGAGGATACGCTGCAGCGCAGCGCGCCGGCCGGCGGCACCTTCAGTAAAATCCTCGCCCCTGGTGACCCGCACAATGGCGGGCCGCCCTGACCTGGCCAAACAACCTCGAAGCACTCATGCACTATTCCGTCTCCCACCACAAACTCAAGCTCATCCTTGCGGCCCAAGGCATCAAGACCGGCGACGCCGGCGCCATCGACACGCTGTTCGGCGGCAAGGACGGCTACTACTGGTTTGGCACTTTGCGCGACATGTGCCCGGAAGGCAAGACCCTCTCGTGGGAAAACCAGTACGCCCTGGTCAACGCGATCCAGGCACACGAAAACGCCACCGCCGAGGAAGACGAAATGAAACCGCAAGTGCCCAGCGCGGCCAACATCGCCGCCTTGTCCAAGCTGCTCGCCGACCCGATCTGACCGGCTGGTCCTTCACCGAGCCCGGCACAGCCGCTGACCGCGGTCTATCGCTGGCGCAAGGCTTCGGCCAGTTCCCCGTCATGACCGTAGATATCGGGGTAGAAGTAAGGGCGACCCCGTTTCACCAGCGCCGTCCCATAGGCGATCAGAACCGGCACCGGCGTGCTGAGCCGGACGGCCTGCAACTGCCCCGAGGCCATGGCTTCGCGCACGCGATGCTCGCTCCATTGGGGCATGTCCTTCAACACGAACAGGGCCAGCTCCACCGGATGCTCGACGCGCACACAGCCGTGGCTGAAGTCGCGGCGCCCGCGGCCAAAAAGCTGCGCCGCGGGCGTGTGGTGCAGGTAGATGTGGTCGCGGTTCGGAAAGGAGAACTTGACCGCGCCGAGTGCATTCTTCAGCCCGGGACGCTGGCGGATGCGGGCACGACCCGCCAGCACATCGGCCAGCACTTCCGGGGTGACCTCGGTGCCGTTGCTGCCGTCTGCCAGGACAAACTCCATGTCCTCACGCGCCAGGTAAGCGGGGTCGCGCTGGAGCCTGGGGACGGTTTCGGTGCGCGCGATCGACGGGGGAATGTTCCAGAAAGGGCTGAACTCGATGGTGCGCATGTCTTCGGAGAACACAGGCGTGCGCGTGTCCATGGCCTTGCCGACGATGATTTTCATGGACTGCTGGACAACGATGCGACCCTCGCGGACTTCGTAGGCGCGCAGTACGAACTCCGGTATGTTGACCACGATCATGCGCGGGGCTTCGGTCAGCGGCGTCCAGCGCAGACGTTCCAGATTGAGGGCGATCTGCTGCGCCCGCTGGTCCGGTGTCACCTGCAGCGCGGCCCAGGTGTCCTTGCCGACCACACCGTCCACGTCCAGCCCATGGCGTTCCTGGAAGCGCTGGACCGCCTCCACCCAGACGCCCTCGTAGACCGCCGGGAGCGGCTCGTCAGCCGTCAGGTCACCCAGCAGCCGCAGCCGTTCGGCCAGCAGGGCCAGGCCGGAAGTTTCTCCGAAGCTGCCGCCTATGCCGCCGGAAAAGGCCTGCCACAGCGGGATGGAGGAGACCGCCTGCAGCCCCTCGGTCTTGAGTATCCCGAGCGGCGA
>JAHIQV010000521.1 GCA_018903185.1 Gammaproteobacteria bacterium
GGCCACCACGTCGTGGCGCCGCGCAAGTTCGCCCAGCGGCTGCTCCCAGCCCGGTTCGCTGATGAAGTCGGAAACCACGAACAGCGTGCAGCGCTGGCGCACCGTGTGGGTCGCGGCGCGCAGCAGGTCGGCCAGCCGGGTCGAGCCGTCTTTGCCGGGTGTCTTGGTGCCCGACAGGGCCGTGGGCCGTCGGATCATCTGCATCAGCTGCAAGACCTGCGTGCGCCCACCGCGCGCGGGCAGCACCGCGTCCACCACCGGCTGGCCGCGCGAGCCGTACAGCACCGCGCCCACGCGGTTGCCGTGGCGGCTGATCAGGCGCGCGAGCACCGCCACGAAGCCCAGCAGCACCTGGCTCTTGCGCTGCTCACCCGAACCGAAATCCACCGAAGGGCTCAAGTCGAGCAGGAACCAGGCCGCCATCTCGCGGTCTTCGGTGAACACGCGCACATGCGGCGTCTGCAGCCGCGCGGTGACGTTCCAGTCGATGTGACGCACGTCGTCGTGGTGCTGGTATTCGCGCAAGTCGGCGAGGTCGAGGCCACTGCCGCGCATGAGCGTGCGGTAGTCGCCCTGCAACAGACCGTCGAGCCGGCGGATCACGGTCCACTCCAGCTCGCGCAGCAGCGCATCGGCCTTCGCCGCCTGAGCGAGCACCGGCGGCTCAGGGGCTTGGGAACGGGATTTGAACAGGCCGAACAGCATGGTGGTGCCTCTGTTTCAAGCGGCCTTTTTGTCGTGCTCCAGCGGCTTGGCTGGCGGTGTGACGGCGTCCATGATGCGGGCGATCAGCGCGTCGCTGTCCAGGCCCTCGGAAAGGCCCTCGTAGGACAGCACAATGCGGTGGCGCAGCACGTCGGGCACCAGGTCGCTCATGTCTTCGGGCAGCGCGTAGTTGCGCCCGCGCAGCATGGCCAGGGCGCGCGCGCCCTCCACCAGGCCGATGGTGGCGCGCGGGCTGGCGCCGTAGGTGATGAAGCGCGCCGTGTCCTTGAGCCCGTGTTTTTCGGGCGTGCGCGTGGCCGACACGAGCCGCACCGCGTATTGCACCAGTGCCGGGTCCACAAAGACCTGGCGGCACAGCGCCTGCAGCGCGGCGAGTTGGTCGGTGGTCGCCACGGCCTGCACCTGCACGGCGGGGCCGGTGACACGCTCGACAATGACGTATTCCTCTTCATCGGTCGGGTAGTCCACCAGCACCTTCATCATGAAGCGGTCCACCTGCGCCTCGGGCAGCGGGTAGGTGCCTTCGGTCTCGATCGGGTTCTGTGTTGCCATCACCAGGAACGGACTGGGTACCCTGTGCGACTCACCGGCAATCGTCACCTGCCGCTCCTGCATCACCTCCAGCAGCGCGCTCTGCACCTTGGCCGGCGCGCGGTTGATCTCGTCGGCCAGCAGCAGGTTGGCAAACACCGGGCCCAGCGCGGTGCTGAAGTCGCCGGTTTTCTGGTTGTAGATGCGCGTGCCCACCAGATCGGCCGGCACCAGGTCGGGCGTGAACTGGATGCGCTTGAACCGCCCCTGCACCACGCTGGCCAGGGTCTTGACAGTCAGTGTCTTGGCCAGCCCGGGCACCCCCTCAACCAGCAGGTGGCCCTGCGCCAGCATGGCCACCATGACGCGCTCCAGGAACCGGTCCTGGCCGACCACCACACGCTTCACTTCGTACAGGATCTGCTCCATGAGCTGGGCGGTGTCGGGGGCGTTGTTGTCGCTCATGAAGCACTCCTGTTCAGAAGGGGGGAAGGCCGACGGCGCCGGCGGCGCTTTCAATCGGCACGGCAAAACCGATACCGACAAAGGTGCGGTGGTTGGTGGGGTTGAGGATGCCGGTGACGATGCCGACCACCTCGCCATCCATGGTGACCAGCGGCCCGCCGGAATTGCCCGGGTTGGCCGCCGCGTCGAACTGGATCAGGTTGTCGATTTCCTGTTCGCCCTCGGGCGACTTGAAGGCGCGCCCCAGCCCGGATATGACGCCCGCCGAAGTGGAGGGGCCGATGCCGAAGGGAAAACCCACGGCCACCACGTGGTCACCCGGCACCAGGTCGCCGGTGCTGCGCAGGGTGGCGGCGTGCAGGTCGTCGGGAATGGTGTGGGCCTGCAGCACGGCCAAGTCGTTTTCCGCCTGCACACCGGTCACGGTGGCGCCCGATTCGGAACCGTCGGCAAACACCAGTTTGACCGTCTGCGCGGCCTGCACCACATGCAGATTGGTCAGGATGACGCCCTTGTCGAGGATCACCACGCCGGTGCCCACGCCGTGTTCCACCTCTTCGCCCTTGGTGTTCTTCACAAAGGACATCACGCGGACCACGGCGGGGCGGATCTTCTCGGCCGCACGCGCCGCCGCCGAGGGCAGGTTCTGGGTCGTGAGCGAGCGCAGCACTGCGGCGTCGATGTCTTTCTGGGTCAGCGCCCTGGCGCCCACCGGACCTTGCATCCAGACACTCGCCAGCAGCAGCGCACCGAGCAGGGCCAGAGCAGCCCACATCACGCGGGGATTGATCGCTGCGCGGGCCAGGCCGGCACGCCAGCCGCGCCGCACAATCCGGGCGGGCGGGCGCTCGGTCACGGGTTCATCAGCGCTCGGGAGGGTGTCCGAGTCCACCGGGCGCCCGCCCGCTGGCGCAGGGCCGGCGCGGGCCGATCGGCTGTAGAGGGCAGGCTTGCGCACGGCGGCTCCTGAAACGCTGGGGGCGATGTGGCACATCATGCCGCGTTGCGGCGCGTGGCTCAAGCTCCCAGCAGTTGCCTGAGCACGTAGGGGAGGATTCCGCCGGCGCGGTAATAGTTCACTTCCACCGGTGTGTCGATGCGCAGTGTGAGCGCGACCTCGCTGCGCTGCCCGTCGGGGCGCGTGATCACCATCGTGGCCTCGCTCTGCGGCAGCAGTTGCGGGTGGGGCAACACGTCGATCTGCTCCTCGCCGGTGAGCCCCAGGCGCTCCCAGCTGTCGCCAGTTTTGAACTGCAGCGGCAGCACGCCCATGCCCACCAGGTTGCTGCGGTGGATGCGCTCGAAGCTGCGCGCCACCACCGCCTTGATGCCCAGCAGCTGCGTGCCCTTGGCCGCCCAGTCGCGACTGGAGCCGGTGCCGTATTCCTCGCCCGCGAACACCACCGTGGGCACGCCCGCGGCCTGGTAACGCATGGCGGCGTCGAAGATGCTCATCTTCTCCACCGGACCGCGGCCCTGGAAGAGCGTCCAGCCACCCTCCTCGCGGGATCCGTCCGGTCCGGGCGGGAGCATCAGGTTCTTGATGCGCACGTTGGCGAAGGTGCCGCGCATCATCACCTCGTGGTGGCCGCGGCGCGCGCCGTAGCTGTTGAAATCGGGCTTCAGAACGCCACGCGCCAGCAGCCATTGCCCGGCGGGCGAACTCTCCTGGATGGAGCCGGCGGGCGAGATGTGGTCGGTGGTGATGGAGTCGCCAAACAGGGCCATGATGCGCGCGCTGCGCACCGCGGGCGCCTGTTTCGCGGGCGGCTGCAAGGCAAAGCCGTCAAAGAACGGCGGCTCGGCGATGTAGGAGCTGGCGGGCCAGGTGTAGGTCTTGCCACCGACGCCCTTGATGCGCTCCCAGAGCTTGCCGGGTTCGGTCTTCACGCGTTCGTAGTTGTCGCGGTAGGCCTTGCCGTGCATGGCGTATTTCATCAGCGCATGGATCTCGTCACTGCTCGGCCAGACATCGCCCAGTTAAACCGGTTTGCCGCCGTGGCCTTTGCCCAGCGGTTCGGTCATCAGGTCGGTCAGCACGGTGCCGGTGATCGCATAGGCCACCACCAGCGGCGGGCTGGCGAGGAAGTTGGCCTTGAGGTTGGGGTGGATGCGGGCTTCGAAGTTGCGGTTGCCCGAGAGCACGGCCGCACACACCAGATCGTTCTGCGTGATCACGGCGTTGAGCTCGGGTGTGAGGTCGCCGGCGTTGCCAATGCAGGTGGTGCAGCCATAGCCCGCGAGCGAGAAACCCAGCTTTTCCAGGTAGGGCAGCAGGCCGGTGGCCGTGAGGTATTCGGTGACGATGCGCGAGCCCGGGGCCAGCGAGGTCTTGATGTGCGGCTTGACCTTGAGTCCGGCTTCCACCGCTTTCTTCGCCAGCAGGCCCGCGGCCAGCAGCACGCCGGGGTTGCTGGTGTTGGTGCAACTGGTGATGGCGGCGATCAGCACGTCGCCGTTGCCGATGGTCAGCTTTTTCTGCACCGCCTGCGACTGCGGCTCGTCGTTGGCGTGGGCCGTGGCGCGAGCCGGCTTGTTGGCCTCCATCTCGGCCACGAAACGCGGCGCGCCGGGGGGCGTGGGTGTCGTCTTCTCGGGCGCCGGCGGATCGGCGGGCTGGCCCAGCTCGGGCTGGTAACGCGTGTGCAGCAGCGCGGCGGGCTGGTTGAAGCCGTTCTCCGCGTTGGGTTTGCTGAACAGCGAGGCGAACTGTGCCGCCACCCGGCCGAGTTCGATGCGGTCCTGCGGGCGCTTGGGGCCTGCCAGGCTGGGTGTGACCTGGCCCAGGTCCAGCTGGACCACCTGCGAATAGTCGATGTCACCGGCTTTCGGCACGCCGAACAGCTCCTGCGCGCGGAAGTAGGCCTCGAAGGCCTCGATCTCGCCCTTGCTGCGGCCGGTGCCGCGGAAGTAGTCGAGCGTCTTGTCGTCCACCGGGAAAAAGCCCATGGTGGCGCCGTATTCAGGCGCCATGTTGGCGATGGTCGCGCGGTCGGGCAAGGTGAGCGAGGCCGTGCCCTCGCCAAAGAATTCGACGAACTTGCCCACCACCTTGTGGCTGCGCAGGATCTCGGTCACGGTGAGCACCAGGTCGGTCGCGGTGCAGCCTTCGCGCAGGCGACCGGTGAGTTCGAAGCCCACCACGTCGGGCGTGAGGAAGTACACCGGCTGGCCCAGCATGGCGGCCTCGGCCTCGATGCCACCCACGCCCCAGCCCACCACGCCGATGCCGTTGATCATGGTGGTGTGGCTGTCGGTGCCCACCAGGGTGTCGGGGTAATACAGGCCACCTTTCAGGTGCACGCCACGCGCCAGGTACTCCAGGTTCACCTGGTGCACGATGCCGAAGCCCGGCGGCACGACGCCGAAGGTGTCGAAGGCCTGCATGCCCCATTTCATGAACTCGTAGCGCTCGCGGTTGCGCTGGAATTCGAGCTTCATGTTGAGGTCGAGCGCGTTCTTCGTGCCGTAGTAGTCGACCATCACCGAGTGGTCCACCACCAGGTCCACCGGCACCAGCGGCTCGATGCGTTTGGGGTCCTTGCCCAGGCGCTGCGCGGTGCTGCGCATCGCGGCCAGGTCGGCCAGCAGTGGCACACCGGTGAAGTCCTGCAGCACGACCCGCGCCACCGTGAACGGGATCTCGTCGCTGCGGGGTGCGTTCGGCTGCCACTGGGCGAGCTGCGCCACGTGTTCCGTGGTGACACGCTCACCATCGCAATGCCGCACGACACTCTCCAGCACGATGCGCAAGGACACCGGCAGGCGCTTCACCCCCGGATACTGTTTCGCCAGCACCGGCAGCGAATAGAAACGGCCACTCTTGCCCGAGGCGCTCCTGAAGGTCTTGACCGTGGATGCGAACGGATGGGCGTAAACGGCGCTGAGGGACATGCAAGGCTCCTGACAGAATCGGTGGGATCGCGAACCATTCTGTCAGCAGCGGGTTTCACCGTGCTGCCAGTAATGGCTTGTCGCACGGCTGCCCGCCAGCGATGCCGGCTCTCCGAAGACCCGCGACCGGATCCCGCCCGGGTTCAGCGTGTACCCGTCGGGATCGGAGGATTCAGTTCCGGCCGCGGTTGCGCTCTTCGTCCGCGGGCCCGCGCCCCGGCGCCTTGCGGTCGGGTGGTTCAGCACGGCAGCCCGGTGAGCCGGGTTGGCAAGCTCCCTCAGACCGGGCTTTGTTCGGGGAGGACCTCTGGGACGGCCCGTCGTTGGCGCGCGGCTCGACGCGGCGGACCGGCTCACGCGAATCGCGTGACGGGCTGCGTGGCGGTGGGGCGGGCTCGACGCGCCGCTGCAACACCGGGGCTGGTGCCTTCAGGTGCTGACGCGACACCGCCTCGCGGGGCACATACCTGTCGTGCTCAGAGCGGATCGAGCGCTGCCGTTCAGGCGTGTTGGGGTAGCGGTCACCGGGGTATTTCTGCTGGTAGCGCGGCAACGGGGCGGCGGCGGGCACATGGCGGCGGTCCCAGCGGTCCCATCCCGGACGGCGCCGTTCCCAGTCACGCCCCCAGTGTTCGGCCCAGCGTGGTGGTGCGTCCGCTCGCCAGCCGCTGAAGTACGCCGGCGGGTGGCGGTAGTAGCGCACGGGAATGCGCAGCACGAACAGGGGAACGTAGTCCCGACTGGTCAGCTCCCAGGGGCCGTTGTACCAGCTGCTCGCGTACCAGTTGTCGCCGCTGTAGACCCAGTAGAGGCCGTCATAGAAAAAGTAGTTGGAGCTGGCCTGTGGGTCGTAGTAGACGGGGTACCCGGGCACCGGGACCAGCATCGGATACGAGGGCATGTTCACCCCGATCTGGACACCCGGCAAGCCGATCTGGATACCCACACTGACCTGGGCGTGCACCGCCGTGGCGGGGAGAATGGACAGCGCCAGTGCGATGCCCAGGGTGCGAAGTGACGTGTTCATGCGATGTCCTTTGAACAGAAGACCAGCTGGCACGACCGCACCCGGTTAGACCAGGGCCTGCTCACACCTTTTTCCGGTTGTGAACAGGCCCCGGAAAGCGGTCAGATGCGTCCCATCAGCAGAAGCACCACCACGATGATCAGCACCAAGCCTAGTCCACCGCTGGGACCATAGCCCCAGCTTTTGCTGTGCGACCAGTTCGGGAAGGCGCCGATCAGCATCAGGATCAACACGATCAGCAAGATGGTTCCCAAGCTCATAGCATCTCCTTGAATGACGTGGAAGAAACTCAGTTCGTCGGTGCGGGCACGACGATGACGGTGTCGCCAGTCTTGCCGGTATTGCCGGTGTTGCCCTGCGCGCCGGTATCGCCGGTATTGCCGGTGTTGCCCTGCGCGCCGGTGTCACCGGTGCTGCCAGTGCTGCCGGTGCTGCCGGTATTACCTGTGAAGCCTTGATCGCCGGTGGCGCCGGTGGCACCCGTTGCACCGGATTCGCCAGCAGGACCGGCGGGGCCGGGCACCGTGACCGTAGCGGGCGGCGTGTTGACCACCACAGGTTCGCGGTCACAGGCGGCCAGACCGAGTGTGGACAAAAGCGCCAGCAGCAAGAGGGAGTTTTTCATGGGGATTCCTTGAGGGTCAACGGGTGTGGTTCGTGCGGTAGCACCGGTCACACGGATCACCGGTTGGACCAAACTGTCCAACCGGCATGAACCGAGCGTAGCGACAGCTCCGCACCGAGTCTGTGCGCTGGCGAACACGGGCCCGAATTCAGGGCCGCAACCGCCGGTTTGCGGGACAATCCGAGGGTGAACCTCAAAGTCCCCGAACTCCTGCTCCCCGCCGGCACGCTGCAACGCATGCGCGCCGCCTACGACTTTGGCGCCGACGCCGTCTACGCCGGCCAGCCGCGCTACAGCCTGCGCGCGCGCAACAACGAGTTCCGCATGGAACAGATCGCGCAGGGCATTGAAGAGGCGCACGCCCGCGGCAAGAAGTTTTTCGTCACCAGCAACCTGATCGCCCACAACGACAAGCTGCGCACCTACCTGCGCGACCTGCAGCCGGTGGTGGAGCTGCGGCCCGACGCGCTCATCATGGCCGACGCCGGCCTGATCATGCTGGTGCGCGAGCAGATGGAGAAAGGCCTCTGGCCCGAGGTGCCGATCCACCTCTCGGTGCAGGCCAACACCACCAACAGCGCCGCAGTGAAGTTCTGGCAGAAGCAGGGCGTCGCCCGCATCATCCTCTCGCGCGAGCTCAGTCTCGATGAAGTGGCCGCGATCCGCAACGACTGTCCGGACATCGAGCTCGAAGTGTTCGTGCACGGCGCGCTGTGCATCGCCTACTCGGGCCGCTGCCTGCTCAGCGGCTACTTCAACCGCCGCGACCCCAACCAGGGCACCTGCACCAACGCCTGCCGCTGGGAATACAAGACCCAGGCCGCGACCACCGAAACCGACACGGGCGAAGCCGTGCCGCTGGCGCAGCTCGACGGCTTCAACTTCGCCCAGGAAGACGAAGAAGCGGCGAGCGCCTTCTCCACCGTGGGCAATGGTCAACGCCACCCCGAAGCCAACAAGGTCTGGCTGATCGAAGAAGCCGGCCGCCCCGGCGAGCTCATGCCCATCATGGAAGACGAGCACGGCACCTACATCATGAACAGCAAGGACCTGCGCGCCGTCGAGCATGTGGGCAAACTCGCTGCGCTGGGCATCGACTCGCTCAAGATCGAAGGCCGCACCAAGAGCCACTACTACGTGGCGCGCACCGCGCAGGTGTACCGCCGCGCCATCGACGACGCCGTGGCCGGCAAACCCTTCAACCCCGAACTGCTGCTGGAGCTTGAAGGCCTGTCCAACCGCGGCTACACAGGTGGCCTGATGGAGCGCCGCCCGGCGCAGGACTACCAGAACTACATCACCGGCCACTCCACCAGCCAGCGCAGCCAGTTCGTGGGCGAGGTGCTGCAGGTGCGCGAAGACGGCTGGGTCGAAGTGGAAGCCAAGAACCGCTTCGCCGTGGGCGACCGGCTGGAAA
>JAHIQV010000522.1 GCA_018903185.1 Gammaproteobacteria bacterium
CGCCTGCGCCCTTACAAGACCTGGCGTCCGATCGAGCAGGCGACCATGAGCTACGGCTACGGGCTCTCCACCTCGCTGTTCCAGCTGGCGCAGGCCTACACCATCTTCGCGCGCGACGGTGAGTTGATCCCGGTCACGCTGCTCAGGGCCGAGATGCCGGCAACCGGGGTGCGCGTCTTCAGCGAGAAGAACGCGATCGCGGTGCGCAAGATGCTGGGCATGGCCACCAGTCCCGGCGGCACGGCCACGAAGGCGCAGACCATGGGCTATTCGGTGGGAGGCAAGACCGGCACCGCCCACAAGCAGGAAGGCAAGGGCTATGCGGCCAGGAAGTACCGCAGCTTCTTTGTCGGCCTGGCGCCGGTGGAAGCCCCGCGCATCGTGGTGGCGGTGATGGTGGACGAGCCGAGCAATGGGCAGTACTTCGGCGGTCTGGTGGCTGCGCCGGTTTTCAGCGAAACCGTACAGCAGACGCTGCGGATTCTTGGTGTGCAGCCCGACATGAACGTGATGCCACAGATCGTGACCGAGATCGTGGAGGAGTCGTTCTGATGCAGACGATCCAGCATCCCCAGGCCGTGGCCGGTTGGTTGCGCGAGCGCGTGCGTGGTCATCTGCAATGCGACAGCCGCGTTGTGCAGCCGGGCGATGGTTTTGTGGCCTGGCCCGGAGCCGCCACGGACGGGCGCCGCTACGTGGCGGGTGCGCTGCAGGCGGGCGCGGCCGCGGTGCTGGTCGAGCGCGACGGCGTGGAAGTCTTCGATTTCGACGATGAACGTGTGGCTGCCGTGCCCGGGCTCAAGTCCCAGGCCGGTCCGATCGCGAGTGCGTTTTACGCCGAGCCCAGCGCAGGGCTCGACGTGGTGGCATTCACCGGCACCAACGGCAAGACCTCCAGCGCCTGGTGGATGGCCCAGTTGCTGTCGGCGGCGGGCCGGCCCTGCGCGGTGGTGGGCACCCTGGGCATTGGCCAGCCGCCGCTGGCGGGCGACAAGGGTCATGCCCTGGTGCCCACCGGTCTGACCACGCCCGACCCGGTGCTGCTGCAGGCGCGCCTGCGGGGCATGGTGGACGCGGGACTGAAAGCCTGCGCCATTGAAGCCTCGTCCATCGGCCTGATCGAAGGCCGTCTCAACGCCACCCAGATCCGCGTCGCGGTCTTCACCAATTTCACGCAGGACCACCTGGACTTCCACGGCAGCATGGCCGACTACTGGGCCGCCAAGGCCGCCCTGTTCGACTGGCCGGGCCTGGCCCATGCGGTGCTGAACCTCGACGATCCGCAGGGCGCCTCGCTGGCGTCCTTGCTGCGGGGCAGGGGCCTGGACCTCTGGACGGTGGGCATCGAGGCCGTGGGCGTGTCAAGCACTCCGCGGGTTTTCGCCCGTGACATCGGCTTCACCGACCACGGCATGCGCTTGACCGTGGGGGAGCGCAACGCGGCGGGTGGTGAGATCGAGTCCCACGGGTTGAGTCTGCCGCTGATCGGCCGGTACAACGTGTCCAACCTGCTGGGTGTGCTGGCCTCGGCCCGCGCGCTCGGTGTGTCGCTGGCCGATGCGGTGCGTGCCTGCGATGCGCTCACGCCGGTGCCTGGCCGCATGGAGCAGGTGGCGGCCGCAGCGGGCCAGCCGCTGGTGCTGGTGGACTACGCCCACACGCCGGATGCGCTGGAAAAAGCCTTGCAGGCGTTGCAGCCGCTGGCGCAGCAGCGCGGCGGTGCCCTCTGGGCGGTGGCGGGTTGCGGCGGCGACCGCGATGCCGGCAAGCGCCCGCTCATGGCCGCCGTGGCCGAGCGCGAGGCGCAACACGTGGTGTTGACCAGCGACAACCCCCGCACCGAAGACCCGCTGGTCATCCTGAAACAGATGGTGGCCGGGCTGTCCGAACCCGCCAAAGCGCTGCTCGAAGCCGACCGGGCCGCCGCCATCACGCAGGCTGTGCGGCGCGCCGCTGCCGGCGATGTGGTGCTGATCGCGGGCAAGGGCCACGAGGACTACCAGGACGTGATGGGTGTGAAGAAGCCGTTCTCCGATCTGGTGCAGGCGCGCGAGGCGCTCGCGCAGCGCGCCGCAGCGCCGGGAGCTTCCGCATGAAGAACTTGAACCAGCTGATGCTGCAACTCGGTGGCGCCCGTGCCGTGGGAGCGCCCGATGCGGCCATCCAGCGCGTGCACACCGACACCCGCAGCCTGCAGCCGGGCGACCTGTTTGTGGCCCTCAAAGGCGAACGCTTCGATGCGCATCACTTCCTGCCGCAGGCGCGCGCGGCCGGTGCCGTGGCCGCCATCGCGCACAGCGGTCTGGCGACTGCCGGCCTGCCCGGCGTGGAAGTGCCCGACACGCGCCTGGCGCTGGGCGAGCTGGCCCGCCTGTGGCGCGAGCAGTTCAGCCTGCCGTTGATCGCCGTGACCGGCAGCAACGGCAAGACCACCGTGACGCAGATGGTCGCGGCCATCCTGCGCGCCGCGGCCGGCGACGCTGCCCACGCCACGCAGGGCAACCTGAACAACGACATTGGCGTGCCGCTCACGCTGCTGCGCCTGCGCGAGACGCACCGGCTGGCGGTGATCGAACTGGGCATGAACCACCCGGGCGAAATTGCCTACCTGGCCGCGTTGACCCAGCCCAGGGTGGCGCTGGTGAACAACGCCCAGCGCGAACACCAGGAATTCATGGGCACGGTCGAAGCCGTGGCGCGCGAAAACGGGCAGGTGATCACGGCCCTGCGCAGCGGCGGTGTGGCCGTCTTCCCCAGCGACGACGAATACACCTGGGTCTGGCGCGAACTGGCCGCGGGGCAGCGCGTGCTGACCTTCAGCGACAGCGATGCGGCCG